>JAJXYA010000189.1 GCA_021780795.1 Bacillota bacterium
ACCGAAAGTATATGTCTGATTTCTCACTAGAAATGAATAGATCAGCATCTGAATATCTTAAGAAGTTTAGAGAAGAGTAATACATTTTGATATTTATGTAAAAATGAACTCGTTTTTACTATACATGGCTCATGCTATTTAGCTATGAAAAAAAAGGAGCAGTCTCTATTAGAGATTTCTCCTTTTTGAACTCTATTGTGGAACGGTGAAATATTATATTTCAGAAAGAAAATCATAAAAATTTATTTCCAAAGCTTATCTATCACAGAATTTTCAACTTTAAAATATATATTAGAATATCCATAAGAAACATATCCATTTTTAAAGGCAGTGAATTTTAATTCTAGACCATCTTTTAGTTTTAAAGTAAACTCTCTAAATTCATTATTATTTCTAGAAGCATCAATGTCCTTTTCTACATTTGCATAATTATAAGGCACTGCGCTGTTCAAATCAATTGCAACCTCATTTAAAAGATTCAAATCACTATAGTCAATATAGTTGCCTGTGCCGTTATTCCAATCGTCAAATCCTATAAACTTTGCACTTTCAATGTTATTTACTAAATTTAATTTTCCGAAAATGTCTTTGCCAGTCTTTATAGTTACTCCATTTAAACAATCAAAGAACTGAGCATATTCTTGACCTTCAATTATAGAATAAGACATTATTCTAAAGTCATTATCGTAACCTTTAACCGTATAAATATCTTGCTCGCCTATATTAGATGCCAATTCTTCAGAGGCCATATCTTTTACATTCCATTCATTTATACTATTTACAGTACGACCAACTTTTTCACCTAAAAGGCTTTTAATATTTGTTGAAGCGAGTTCAGTGTTGCTTTGAAGATATACTTTTCCGTTATATACAACGAGAGCAAGCATTTTTGCATGAACTCCATTAGTTGGGTTTAAGTCAACTTTTGGTATGGTTATTCCTTTATTATCTGCTACAACAATACTAGAAGGTGCAGTGTTACTTTTCACAGGTTTACTAGGAGCTACATTGGAATTTGTAACAGTTTTACTAGGGGTTACATTAGTGTTTACGGGAGAGTTACTTGAAGTTACATTTGGATTTTTTGAAACTTCCTTTGCTGGAGCAACAGTGCTCGCTGTTGTAGTTTTAGCAGGAGTCACTTTTTTATCTGTCACAGTTTTATTAGAAGTCGTATCTTCAGCTACTATAGTTTTATTCTGAGTAACATTGTTATCAAGCACAGTTTTAATAGCCACTTCTTTTGCGAGGTTACCATTAGTATGTGAGGAATAGAAACTAGCTGCACCAACAATCACCATTAAACTTGCTGCTATTGCGGCAGATTTTTTTATATTAAAATAGTTTTTACTTTTATTATTATTCATAACTTTACTCACGGTCCTTTCAATAAGTTCTTTATTAGCTTTTACATTATTTAATCCATCAAGATTGATATCTTTCATTTTCAAAACCTCCATTATTTAAGTCTTTTTTTAAGAGTTCTCTTCCTCTTTTTAACTGAGTCCTTACTGTTGCTTCTTTTATGTTTAATATTTTTGATATTTCTAAAGAACTATATCCCTCATAATAGTAAAGATAAATAACGGATTTATACTTAAAAGGTAATTTCATTACAAATTTCACCAATTCGTCATCGTCTTTATCCTCTATAGGCAATATTACATTATCTATAGAAACTCTGTGCCTATTCCAGTAACTACCTAAAATATTTTTACAGTGATTCGTAGTGCATTTTATTAACCAAGCTTTAATATGCTCTTCATCATTAAATTTAGGATTCTTTTCGAAAAATTTAATAAAAATATCTTGAAAAGCATCTTCTGCGTCTGCATTATTTTTTAGATAAACTATGCATAAACGAAATACCAAATTTGCATATTTAGATATAATTTCTGAAACGCAACTATCCGTACGTAATAATTGTATCTCCATGAATCATCCTCCCTTTACATATAACACAAGTGAAACCTATAGAATGTTTCATATTTATAAAATTATTTTACTAAAACTGAGAAAACATAGCAAAACATTATTATCCTTATATATTTCTGTACAAAAATAAATTATCTTATTTCAAAATATGACAATTAGTGATAGAATGTTTAAGGACTATTATTTTAGACAGTTTATAGAAGGGAGATATGATCATGAAAAGTAACATAAGAAAGAAAGATAAGTTATTCTTAATGCTTTTAGACATTGCGGCTAACTTAAAAGAAGGTGGACAGTATTTTCTTGATTTTAAAATTAAAGAAGAAAAGCATCTTGATGAATTTCAAAAGAAAATGAAGGATTATGAGCATAAGGGGGATAGTTTTGTTGATGAAATAATAAAGGATTTAAATAATACCTTTATTACTCCAATTGAACGTGAAGATGCCATGGAACTTGCAGTACATATGGATGAAATTCTAGACGGACTTGAGCAATGTGCAGCTCATTTCTATATGTATAACATATATGAAATAGACAATTATATGGTGGAGCTTAGTGATTTGATAAACAAATGCATAGTTGAAATAAATAGTGCTGTGGATTTGCTTTCACAGAAAAAGCTTACACAAATAAGACAGCATTCAGTTAAAATAAAAGAATATGAGGAAAAATGCGATATTATTGAAAGAAGAGCAATCAAGGAGCTTTTTGAAAAAGAGAAGGACGTTATCAGACTGATTCAATATAAGGAGATATATGAACTTCTTGAAAATACTGCCGATGAATGCCAAAAGGTTGGTAAAGTACTTGAGACAGTAGTAATGAAGAATGCGTAAGGAGAACTGAGATGAATACATCATATGTTATGATTAGTTTAACCGTTATACTTGCACTGTCCTTCGACTTTATTAATGGTTTTCATGATACAGCAAATGCAATTGCAACAGCTGTATCAACAAAGGCATTAAAGCCAAGGCACGCAATTATGATTGCCTCTTTAGCGAATTTTCTTGGAGCAATAGCCTTCACTGGCGTTGCAAAAACCATCGCAAAGGATATAGTAAACTTGAATGCAATACCCAATGGAGCTGTAGTTATACTTGCAGCACTTATTTCTGCTATAGTGTGGAACCTTATTACATGGTACTTTGGGATACCAAGCAGTTCTTCCCATGCACTTATAGGTTCAATTGCAGGTGCGGCCATAGCAGCAGCAGGGGCTTCATCCATAAACTATAAAGGATTTACATCAATAATTAAAGGACTACTAGTATCACCGATACTTGCCTTCATATTAGGTTATATTATTTTTACCATTTTTAAATATGTATTTAAAAACTTAAATCTTTCTAGAACCAACAAAAGATTTAGAAGGTTTCAGGTTGTTACAGCTGCAGTTCAGGCCTTTGCTCATGGAACAAATGATGCTCAAAAATCCATGGGAATAATAACTATGGCTCTTGTAAGCAACAATTTAATAAAACCAGGAAATATACCGCTATGGGTACAAATAGCTTGTGCTACAGCCATGGCACTAGGTACTTCCATAGGAGGGTGGAGAATAATAAAAACAGTTGGAACACAAATTATGAAAATAAAACCTGTCAACGGTGTGGCAGCTGATTTATCCTCCGCTTTGATAATATTTGGAGCTTCTAAATTTGGTCTTCCAGTTAGTACAACCCATGTTATATCATCTGCAATAATGGGAGTAGGTTCATCCTATAGAGTAAAGGGTGTAAAATGGGGTACAGGAAAAAAAATGATAATTACCTGGTTTATAACACTTCCAATATCAGCAGCAATAGCTGCAGTTATATATATGTTTATGAATATATTCCTATAATAAGCAAACAAAAATTTGCAAACAAAAATCCTCTATTGTGATTTCCACATTAGAGGATTTTTTCATATGTTTATTTGTTAATTCTATTATTTAATTATCCTTGTAAACCATAGCTTGTAACATAAGTTATAAAATTAATTAAGCGCTACTTGTTGTTTTTCTTGTCATTGGATTTTTGTCTTTTTCTCTTTAGGGCATATACTTTTTAATTTGTTATTGATATAATTAAATTACAATATTATGGGAGAAATGTAAACATATTACTATTGGTAATTAATTAACAAGTTTGTTATCTTCTTAACCTAGGAAGTAATTATTTTAGTTTGTTAAGAATATTATTTATAAGATACAAATAAGGGGGGGGAAATTAATTGAAAAAAATGCTAAAACCATTAAGTTCTTCATTAGTAGCTATATTTGCACTTTCAGTTGCTGTAGCTAGTCCAAAGGTAGGGCCATTTGGGGTAGACACTGTCTCAGCAGCTACTGGAGTAACTCCAACTACACCAACTACAACGACTAAAACAACTACTTATAGTACTCTTACAAGTATAACCCGTATACTTAAAGTTAATTCTACAGGCAATGACGTTAAACTTCTACAAACAAGTCTTAATAGTAAGGGATACAAGCTTACTGCTGATGGTATTTTTGGGCCTCTAACTTTAGCTGCAGTGAAAAACTATCAAAGTAAGAATGGTCTTAAAGTTGATGGATTAGTTGGACCAGCTACTTTGGCAAAATTAAGTGTACCACTAAAACCAGCTATACCACCAGTTGTAGTCCCACCGGTTGTA
>JAJXYA010000370.1 GCA_021780795.1 Bacillota bacterium
GTAATTATAAAAGAACTCATAGATCAAAAACAGTTAACAGTTAGTACAAAATTCACAAGAATAGACAATGAACCTTCTATATTTACTATTACTGTAGGAATTGGAGAAAAAGACGACAAATCCCAAGACCTCTCTCCTATACAAGCAGTATTAGATGAACTACTTCCTAATCTTGTGCCAAGAGATTTATTACTTTTTAGAACTACAATGATTCCTGGTACCTGTGAAAATTTCATATTGCCTCAATTAAAAGCTCTAAATATACCAATTTACTTGGCATACTGTCCTGAAACCATAGCAGAAACTCATGCTTTTGAGGAATTTGAGAATAATCCTAAGGTTTTAGCTGGAATTGATGAAGAAAGTTATAAAGTGGCCGAAGAATTTCTAAAATCCTTGTCAAAAGCCCCTATTTACAAAGCTTCTAATATAAGAACAGCAGAGATGGTGAAAGTAGCTCAAAATATACACAGAGATGTTAATATAGCTTTAATTAACGAATTAGGTGAAGCCGCTTCTGCTTTGAATATAGATATATATGAACTTCAATATTTAGCCAATACTCATCCAAGAGTAAAGTTACTTGAGCCTGGTCCAGGTGTGGGTGGATACTGTATTCCTAATGCCCTTGGCTATTTAAAAGAGTCATTAGTAGGTTTAAATGTGCCACTAAAGTTAACCCACACTGCAAGAAATATTAATAGTGAAAAGCCATTTAAAGTAGTACAACAAATAAAGGATGCACTAAGAGATGCTGGTAAAGATATTCATAATACCACTATTGCTGTAATTGGTCTTGCAATGAAAGATTGCTGTGCAGACTGCAGATTAAGCCCTGCCTTAGATATTGTTGAACTTTTAGTAAAGGGAGGGGCAATAGTAAAGGCTTATGATCCTCTTGTTCCACTTACCTACGCTTTTCAAGTATCATCATTCAATGAGTGTATTAAAAATGCTGATTGCTTAGTTATAACCGCAAACCAACCTGGTATTATGTTCAACTTAGATGAAATGCAGTCATTAATGTCAAATCCGATTATAGTAGTAGATACCAGAAATGTTTTTCCTTATAGTGATAATGTTAGCTTATATAAGATTTAATAATAAAAGACAACATTATAATTAGATAAAAAACTTAGATTAATTAATAAATCCCTATGTTTACTAAACATAGGGATTTAACTTTTTAGTCTTGAACCATAAAGTATTTTGTAAAAAGCTATACCTAAAATTCTGCATGTAAATAGTAACTTCTGATTAATTTTTAAAATTATCCTTAGTATTTACGTGGATATATTGTATCGTTTATTACAGAAACTGCCATATCTACTGTTCCATTTCTTAAAGTAGGATTCCTAGCTACAATCGCTGATTTTCCATCTCCGCTAAAATCACCCACAAATGGTTCCATTTCTGGATCTGCACACCAAGGTCTCAATGTATGTCCATCAGGGACAAATTTACTTCCTGTACTTAAGGCAACTTGCCAATTTCCTTGAGCCACATCAACAACTAAAATATCACTGATTCCATTTCCATCGAAATCTCCCACTAGTGGCGTCCAATTTGTTCCTACTGCCCATGGCTTTAGCCAGCTATAATCTCCGTTACCTATATCTGGGATGAATTTTGAACCATTACTTAAAGCTACCTGCCATTCTCCATTTTGTGGATTCCATGCCACAATATCATCAATTCCATCTCCATTAAAGTCTCCAATTAACGGTACCCAATTTGCTCCTACTGCCCATGGCTTTAGCCATACGTTGTTTGGAATAAATCGAATACCATTACTTAGTGCCACTTGCCATTCACCAGTATTAGGATACCAAATGGCAATATCATCCATGCCATCTCCATTAAAATCTCCTACGAAAGGTACCCACTCATTGCCTACTGCCCATGAGTATAGCCAACTGGTCGCACTTGGTTTGAGTTGTAAACCATCAAATAGGGCTACCTGCCAATCTCCACGCTCAGGGTACCAGGCAACAACATCATCTTTTCCATCACCATTGAAATCCCCTATTAAGGGAGTCCAACCAGTTCCCACAGCCCAATTGGAAAGGGCCATATTTGTTGAAAATAAATCCTTTGTTTGTTGCCGTTGTGGAAAGTTCTCTAACTCACTCTTTTGGTAATACCATGTCCCTGTTGCTGGTTGCCAAATAATAAAGCAGGATTTTTCATCTATATTTCCTACAAAAAAGATATTTTCACTACCAGGAAAAAAATTTGTGTTTCTGCTAGAAGGTACAAAGTCAACTAAACTAAGGAGGGGTACAAAGGTAAAATTCTGTGCCTTAAAACATCGGATCAACCTTTTCAAATAAGAATCGTCATCATATACAATGCCAGAATCTGTAACATGAATAAAAGAAAATTCCAAATGGGGGTGATAATAAAAGGAGGCAAGATCCTGTTCGGTATAACTCTGGATTTCTGAACAAATTCGTTCAATACTTCCATCAGGATCTTCTGCGGCTACATAACCTAATGGTGTAGGAACGTATACTACGCCTCTATAAAATGGTGTATCTGTATCTTTAATAGACATTCTTCTTGAAGAGGGTGCCGAGGGATCAGGTTGATACAATAGACCAGCCCATGCATTTATAATACATCTTTGGGGATCATAAGAAGTATAATGGGGTGTCGAAAATCCCCAGTTCAGTGTGATTCCGGATTTTTTAAAAGCATTATATCCTTGTGCCATGCGGTGGGAAGCATATGAATTTATAAAAGCATCATATTCTGTACAAGAGTTTGCAGAATCATTAGGGGGACAATTTTGTGTACAGCTTGGATAATAAAATTCGTATCCTTTGGCACTTTCTGAACGGAAAAACTGGTGGGTATAGCCATGCATACCAACAGAAGCCTCATAGCATTGAGCCATGTCTTTTATTGTATCATTAAAAATTTTAATAAAAAAATCAGACGTATCCTCAATTGACTTGTCATATTTTATAGCTGGATTAACATAACGTGGAATTATGGAGATTTGGAATGGAACTTTTTCTGAATCTAAATAATCTGCAATGGCAGCTAATTTAATCATACTCAATCGAGTAGCATAAAAACCTCCTGGACCAACATCTTCTAACCGGATGAGTGCCTTTTTCATAGTCATTTCCTCCTCTGATAACTGTACTATACAACCTGTCCGCTACATTTCTTATAATATATAATTGCCATTAATTACTTTTAGCTGTAATGTGCTTAATGGCTTCATCATACTTAGAAAAATATATATACTTAAACAAAATTCTAGCATGCGAAGCCAATGTTGTATCCTCTAAATTAAACATGTGTAAATATGGATTTATATCTTCGAAAATCCTCTTTAGTTCTGCTGTAGGATTATTTTTTCTCTCTATGATTTTATAGTAAAACAAGCTAAGAAAATAATAATTTGTTAATTTATCATATGGATATGGAGTATTTCGATATAAAGCAGATGTTTCTATTTTTTGGTTAAAAACAGCTTTAATAATCTCTGTTGTAAATGTCTGTGTAATAGATGGATTACTTGTATCACTTCTGCGTCTATAGTAACATAGATAAATAGGAATGTAAGATATTTTATCTGCAGCTAAAAGACATTTATGATTAAAAATATAGTCTTCACCAGTAATTTGGTTTTCTGAAAAAGTAATATTGTTTTTCTTTAAAAATTCTCTTTTATATATTTTGTTCCAAGAAGGACCTGGATTTTTTATTAAATCCTCTACTGTAATCATATCGTTTGTAGGTTGTACCTTATTATATAATTCCTTCATATTAGTATTTATTAAAGGTTCTTGATATTTTTTCTGATGAAAAAAAGGTGCAGGCTCTGTTCTTCCATTTTCATCATATAAAAGAATGTACGTGCCCAATATAATATCACTATCAAATTTTTTTATTGATTCATACATTTTTTTGCATGAATCTTTTATCATAATATCATCAGAATCTAGAAACATAATACATTCTCCGGTAGCGATTTTTAAAGCTTGGTTTCTCAAATTCCCTGGGAAACGTATTCTATCTTTATTGTGTACAGCAATAATTTGCTTGAAGTTACTTGCAAATAGATCTATAATTTCCTCTGTTTTATCTGTTGATGCATCGTTGATAATAATAATTTCTAAGTGTTCTATTCCAATGGTTTGATTTATTACAGACTTAATTGCTACTGATATATACTTCTCAACATTGTATGCAGGCATAATAATTGAAATTTGGGGCTGCATAAAATCACCTTCCTTATTTATTAAATCTAGCTGCACCTAAAAATCTTTTATCAACTTGATTTCTTTATCTATTGTAGCTTCTTTTCCACTAAGTTTTTTAACATGCTCAGCAGCATTTTTAGATTTTTTTATAAACTCCTCCGGATTATAGTATAGATACTCAATAGCATTTGCCAGTCCCTTATAATCTTCATTATCTACCAACATACCACAATTCCCATTAACAAATTCTGGAATGGAAGATATATTAGTTGTTATAGGTACCAATCCACTAGCCATTGCTTCATCACGGGAAACTCCTTGAGAATCACATCTTGTAGGAACTAAAAATATACCAT
>JAJXYA010000066.1 GCA_021780795.1 Bacillota bacterium
TTTGTTTCTGAAAGATCAACATTATGCTCTCTTGAATAGTCACCTACAAATCTTTCAAGTTTACCTATTGCAACAGCTTCTCCCTTTATTCCTAATATACATTTGCTTTCACATTGAGTTTCTTGTGGACATACTCTTCCACAAACAGCTGGTAATGCACTATATTTTGCGATTACTTTAGCAGCATCTGCAAATTCTCTATTCTTAACATGCTGAATAAACCCAGGAATATCTATCGCTACAGGGCATTTACCAACACACATTGGATTTTTACAGTTTAAACATCTTGTAGCTTCCTCAACTGCTTCATCCTCTGTATAACCTAGACATACTTCTTCAAAATTAGTTGCTCTTACTTTTGGATCCTGTTCTGCTATTGGAGTTTTCTTCATTCTATCCATTATTTAGTACCTCCTAAACCACAGCCTGGTTTCATGCTTTCGTTTTTAGAACATTCTTCTGTTTTGTATATTGTTTGTCTTCTCATTGCTTCATCAAAATTAACCTTGTGTCCGTCAAATTCTGGTCCATCTACACAAGCAAATTTAACCTCATCACCTACAGTAATTCTACAAGCTCCACACATACCTGTTCCATCTACCATAATAGGGTTCATACTTACAATAGTTGTTATTCCAAGTTCTTCAGTTAGTTTGCAAACAAATTTCATCATTATCATTGGTCCAATAGCAACTACTAAATCGTATTTTTTACCTTCATTTTGAACTAATTCTTTTAATTTATTTGTAACAAGTCCCTTAAATCCATAAGAGCCATCATCTGTACATGGATAAACTGTACCTGCTACATTCTCCATTTCTTCTTTTAAAATCATATATTCTTCAGACTTTGCACCTACTATTACATCCGCCTTTACTCCTTGCTCGCTTAACCACTTAACTTGAGGATAAACTGGAGCTGTTCCAACACCACCAGCTATGAACATTATTTTTTTATTCTTTAATTCCTCTATGCTTTCATGCATTAATTCTGATTCTTGTCCTAGTGGTCCTACAAAATCTGCAAATGAGTCACCAACTTCATAATTGGCCATTTCTTTTGTTGAACAGCCTAATGTTTGAAATACTATGCTAACTGTTCCTCTTTGAGCGTCATAGTCACAGATTGTTAAAGGTATTCTTTCACCTTTTTCATCCATTTTGATAATTACAAATTGGCCTGGTTTTGCAGACTTTGCTACTCTTGGTGCCTCAATATCCATTAAAAATATCTGAGGTGCTAATGTTCTTTTCTCAACGATTTTATACATCTTTCTTCCTCCATGTTCATCTATAATTTTGGTCTATTTATACTAACTATATTAATCATTGCTTCCGCAGCTGTTCATTATCTTCCATGCTGCAATACTATAAGATATATACTGCTCATTTTAGCTTCATTTTACCACAAAAGCTAAGTACCTATTGTTTAAAACCCATTTTGCATAACATCTTTCTTAGTGTTAAGTTTGTAAGTTAAATCATCACCTATGGTGCTGCCACATTAATGACTTCAGAAAGAGATTTATACTCCAATTGAAGTTTTTTCTTTATTATAGCATGTACCACATTTATAAAAGTGGGCGACTTCCCTTCTGAAACGCCATTAAAATAGACAGGCAGTAAAGAGCATAGAAATACCAATGCCATTTACTACCTGTCCTTTTATCTGAAAGTTTCCTCAAAATTAACTATCTTTGAGTTTCTTCTTCGATGCCCATATTAAATGGATCTCTCCAGGTTCATGTCCAATTATTGTACTCAACCTGAAAGCTTCCGAGTAAATCCTAGCAAAACTTACTCATTTCTTCTACGGTTACCCTTTAAAGGATATCTCCAATAATTATCATCCACTCTTATTAAATTACATTTATATTTTAAATCTTTCGACAGATATAGTCAACATAAACTATTTTATTGCTTATTGATTTTTTCTATAAATAGCATAGATTTGCAACCTAGAATAATATTCTAAAACTGCAAATCTAATTTATATTAGTGTGTTCTAATCATTTAATTATTGTCTACTATAAAATTTTATAATATGCATTAGGGTTAATCATTATCTTCGATGCTAAAATGTGGTTAAAAATTAACTTTTTCTCCTGTAAATGTACAAGCAAATACTTTTTTCATTTCATCGACACTTATTGGTCTTGGGTTAGAGCCTGTACATGCATCTTTTACAGCATTTTCAGATATAAAATCTACATTTGCTTCAAAATCTTCTTTTGTTACTCCATATTCAGCTAAAGAACATGGTATATTCATAACTTTATTTAAGTTTCTTATCATATCAGTTAGTGAATCTATTAATTCATCTTGTGTATTTCCAGCTAAATTTAATGCTTTTGCTATTTCGGCATATCTATTTCCACAAGCTTTTTTATTGAAATCTATAACGTATGGAAGGAATATTGCATTTGCGCAGCCATGAGGAATATGGAATACAGCACCTGTTTTATGAGCCATACTATGAGTTATTCCTAGTAGTGCATTTGAGAATGCCATTCCCGCAAGACATTGTGCAACATGCATTTCATTTCTCGCTTCTTCATTTCCTTCAAAGGACTTTAGTAAATTTGCTTTAGTCATAGTTATAGCTTGCATAGCTAGCGGATCTGAAAAACTTGATCTAAGTCCTGCTACATAAGCTTCAATTGCATGAGTTAATGCATCCATACCTGTATGCGCTACTAATGTAGGTGGCATAGTTTGTGCAATTGCTGGATCAACTATTGCTATATCTGGGGTTAAGTTAAAATCTGCTAAAGGATATTTTATTTTTGCTTTATAGTCAGTAATTACTGAAAATGCTGTAACTTCAGTTGCTGTTCCACTAGTTGATGGGATAGCTACAAATTTAGCTTTTTGTCTTAGCTCTGGAATACCAAAAGGTATAACTGCTTGTTCAAAAGTAAATTCCGGATATTCATAGAAAATCCACATAGCCTTTGCTGCATCTATTGGTGAACCCCCACCGATGGATACTATCCAGTCTGGCTGAAATTCTCTCATTACTGCTGCACCATTCATAACTGTTTCTACTGATGGATCTGGTTCTACTCCATCAATATGCTTAATTTCAATGCCAGCCTCTTTTAAATAGGCTTCAACCTTATCTAAAAATCCGAACTTTTTCATAGAGCTTCCACCAGTAACTATTACTGCTTTTTTGCCCTTTAAAGTTTTTAACACCTCTAATGAATTTTCTCCAAAATAAATATCTCTTGGTAAAGTAAATCTATTCATTATATTTCCCTCCATATTTAAATATATTAGTATGTATTTTTACACTTATATACTTAGCAATGTTCGTGCCAACTTTATTGTTTTCCTGATTACATTGTTAATGATATAACATTAACAATGTAAAGTCAACATTAAAATAATAAAATTTAGTTTATTTAGGTAATTTATTTATTATCCCAAAGATTAAGTGTCATGTAAATTAACAATTTTGCAATTTTAATTGTTAACTTATATGACATTGTTAGTTTTTCTAACGCTTAGTTTGTTAGCTAATTTGTTAATTGTTTTCTATTTATTCCTTATAAGGCTTCATCACCTTTAATTTTTGCATAATTTTAGTGGTACAAGTATAAAAAAATAAACAACAAGCCAAATATACTAATATACTAACTTGTTATTTATTTTAATGTACGTTAAGCATATTTAAAACTATAACTCAACATCATATTTCTTCATCTTTACATACAGTGTATTTCTACTTATTCCTAGAACTTTGGCTACCTTGGTTATATTTCCATCAAATTTTTTAACGGAAGCTATTATTGCCTTCTTTTCTAATTCCTCTAAAGAGCAGATATACTGTTCCTCATCTGATATTTTATTCTCGCATTTTGCAATACATGGCACTACGACTTGTTTATTTTCAATATCAAAGGTAGTATTTCCATCTAAATTTACGATATTCTCTACAAAATTCTCAATCTCTCTTATATTCCCTGGCCAATTATAGGTTAAAATATTGCTATATATTTCATTAGATATACTAGGAATTGGCTTTCTAAGTTTTTCTGCCTTAACACTTAAAAAATGTTTAAATAAGAGCATTATATCATCTTCCCTATCTCTTAAAGGGGGTAAACAAATGGGAATAACACTTAATCTATAATATAAGTCCCGTCTAAAGGTTCCTTTTTCTATCTCTTTTCCAAGCTCCTTATTGGTGGCTGCTATTATCCTTACATCTATAGGGATATATCTACTACTTCCTATTCTAGTTACACAACTCTCTTGTAAAACTCTAAGTAAATTCACCTGCATATCAAGCGGCATTTCTCCAATTTCATCTAAGAATAAAGTTCCTCCATTTGCGAGCTCAAACTTACCTGGCATTCCACCTCTTTTCGCTCCAGTAAAAGCCCCATCTTCATATCCAAATAATTCACTTTCAATTAGATTTTTAGGAATAGCTCCACAGTTTATTGCTATAAAGCTATTGTTTCTTCTATTACTTGCATTGTGAATAGCCTGCGCCAATACTTCCTTACCAGTTCCACTTTCACCTTCGATTAGTATAGTTGAAGGGCTAGACGCTATATTTTT
>JAJXYA010000151.1 GCA_021780795.1 Bacillota bacterium
GATATAGCAAGAATGCTAAGAGGTCAAAAATATGAACCTTATGGTTTTGTTCAGAAGCATCCTTATATTAAGTCTGTAAGCTCTATCTCTGATTTAATAAGCAAAATAATAGATATAGAATTAAATGATTTTTCAAACTGCCAGGTTAAACCAGAAGATTATGAAGTAATTGAAGACAAGAAAACAAATTCTGAAAGAGTTTATGATGCAACTTGTCCAAACTGTTCTTCTACACGAATGATGAGAAACGGAACTTGCTTAGTTTGTATGGATTGCGGAACAACTACTGGATGCAGTTAAAAAAGGGGCTTGCCCCTTTTTTCTTTAATAATAGCAAACTACCGGGGTTCCAACATCAATATTATTATACAAGGCTTGTGCCAAATTATAAGGACAGTTTACACAGCCATGAGAACCGTTTGTTTCATAAATTTCTCCTCCAAACACGCTTCTCCAACTAGCATCATGCATTCCTATTCCCCCATTAAATGGCATCCAATAATTTACTGGAGCAGCATATCCTGGTCCTTTTAAAACTGCATTCCTTTCTTTATCCTTTACACTGTATACGCCAGAAGGTGTACCATCATTGATGCTTTCATTACCGGTTACAACATTTCCATCTACTACAAGTGAGCCATTTTTATAAAACCATAAATGCTGAGCTGATAAATTTATTTCCACGTAAGTATTTCCAATATCATTATTATCTCTCGATGCTGTCTTTTCACTGTATATAGGCTCTTTTGTTATAAGTTGTCCATTTTTAATGTTATCAATTAAAGCCTTAACTTCTTTGTCAATATCTATCTGCCAACCATAATCACCACCATTTATATTTATAGTATTTCCTGCTGTGGTGTGAAAGCTTCTAGTTTTTCCAACAGTGTCGTAATTAGCTGCAAGCGTATCTACATAATTTTTAACCTTTCCTTCATCAACAACAATATTATAGTCGTTATCCACTGAAAGCCAACTGCTTATATTTTTGCTATCTAAGACTTCGTTTTTATCCCCAAAAGTATAAGTTATTTTAGCTGCTACTGCTTTATTTAATGCATTTTTTGCATCAACAACCTTTTGAGATTTTGAAGTGTATTGCGGCTTAACATAACAATTCATTTTTACTAAATCAATAGTGCTTTCCCCACTATTTAATGCTTTTTCAATACTGCTTAATAATACGTCCTTGTTTATCTCTGTACCATTTACAGCACCTACAATTTCAAATTTGCTATTATTAAATTTAAAGCTTGGATTTTGGGGCTTAATTGCATTTTTATCAGTAACACAAGCTAGATTATTAACTAGTTCCTTTAAATGTTCCTTATCATATGACATTGTTATTTTCATACTATTTTGTGAATTAAAAATCGACAATGCCCAATTTAAAGGGTTTTGCTCTGCTTTAAAAGCATAAAGCTGTTTGTCTAACGAATATTTTAAATCTATATCCTTTGCTTTTATATTTTCTTTCTTGCCATCCCTTTCAACCAAACTTAATGAGTATGTATTTAATTGGGTTGACAATTCTGTTTTAATTTGATCAACTGTCTTACCGGACACATCAGTTCCATTTATTTTAGAACCAAAGTATAAATGATTCGTAAAATATACGGAAATCCCAAAATACATAATTAGCAATGTGAAACAAAAAACTATTAGCATAGCTACAAATTTAAAGCGCCTTCTCATAAATTCCATAGTATCACCCCTCTGAGCAAATTTAAAGTATAGTCGGTATTTAATTAAATATTACCATTAACTGTAATATTTATCAATATATTTAAGTCTTTAATATTAACCTAAATTAGCTAATAATTTGACATATATAATCTACGATGATATATTTTATTCATATAATGAACAATTTATTTTTTAAGTAGGTGAAAAAATGGTACTAATAGATAGATGGATGAAAATTTTAGATTACCTAAATGAACATAATGATGCATCCATTGATGATATGATTAAACAATTTAATATTTCCAAATCTACAATACGAAGAGATTTAATTGCTATGGAAAATAGAAAGCTTTTAAAGCGCACTAGGGGCGGAGCTCAAATCCTTAAAGAAGAAATTCCCACAGTATCTATAATAAACAATGTTTTAAATTATAATAAGACTGAGAAAATCAAAATAGGGAAAAAGGCAGCTTCTCTCATAAAAGATAACGATTTTATTTTTATAGATTCCGGCTCCTCCTGTTATTACCTAATCGATTTTATTACTGCAAAAAATGTAACTGTTGTAACAAACGGAATTGTGCATATTCAAAAGCTTCTTGAAAGAAGCGATATAGAAACATACATTTTAGGTGGATACGCAAAACCAAATGCAAATATGATTCACGGAGAAGATACTGAAAAAAAGATTGCCTCTATGAATTTTGATATAGCTTTCCTTGGTACAATGGGAATAGACCCCGATGCTGGATTTACTACTGCACTTCTTTTTGATGGGGAACTAAAAAAAGCTGTAATTAAATCTTCTAAGGCCTGTTATATATTAGCGGACAACTCAAAATTTAATATTAAAAAGTTTTATACTTACTGTAGCTTATCCTCAGCCATCGCAATTACTGACAGTAAGGTTCAATTTAATAATGATACTCTAAAAATAATATATGCTTAATAAAAAATCCGAACACAATTTCTCATATTTCTGTTCGGATTTTTTATTCATTTTTTGAACTAAATTTGAAGCAAGTATTCATATTTTGATAATTTATTTGACTTCAAATCGTTTTTATTATATATTTAATTCATAATAAGAATTTATTGTAAAAAGGAGAATTTATTATGAAAATGAAAGATGGCTTTTTATGGGGAGGCGCAACAGCTGCAAATCAATTCGAAGGTGGCTGGAATGTTGGAGGAAAAGGACCTAGTACAGCTGATATGATGACTGGTGGAACTCATACAATTCCAAGAAGAATCACTCCTGTTTTAGAAGAAGGAACATATTATCCAAGTCACGAAGCAATCGATTTTTATGGTCATTATAAAGAAGACATAAAGTTATTTGCAAAAATGGGCTTTAAAACTTTTCGTATGTCCATTGCCTGGTCTAGAATATTCCCAAATGGAGATGACTTACAGCCAAATGAAGAAGGCCTAAAATTTTATGATGAGGTCTTTGATGAACTGTTAAAATATAATATTGAGCCTTTAGTAACAATATCTCACTACGAAACACCTTTTGCATTATCACAAAAATATAATGGTTGGGCAAGCAGAAAGGTTATAGACTTTTATGTAAACTATTGTAAAACTATATTTAATAGATATAAGGATAAAGTTAAATATTGGCTAACCTTCAATGAAATAAATTGTCTTCTGTTTCCTTTTGAGGCAGGTGCTTTTCTTGGTGGCGGAATCCTAGATATAAACGAAGAAAATAAAGACCAATTAAAGTTTCAAGCACTACACCATCAATTTGTTGCAAGTGCTAAAGCAGTAAAAATAGGTCATGAAATCAATCCAAATTTTAAAATCGGCTGCATGATTGCATACCTTTGTACCTATCCTCATACTTGTAATCCTGATGATATACTATTAGCACAAAACAGAGATCAAATTGGAAATATGCTTTGCTCAGATGTACAAGTTAGAGGCTATTATCCTAGTTATGCAAAAAGATATCTAGAAGATAGAAACATACAGCTTAAAGCAGAAGCTGATGATGAGAAAATATTAAAAGAAGGTACTGTAGACTTCTATTCCTTTAGCTACTATATGTCTTTAGTTGCAGGCGTTAATTCAAAAGGCACTGAATCTAGTGGAAATTTGATGGGCGGAATTAAAAATCCATATATCGAAGAATCCGACTGGGGCTGGGCTATTGACCCTAAAGGTTTAAGATGGTCTCTAAATCACATATATGATCGTTACCAAATTCCTTTAATGGTAGTTGAAAATGGCTTAGGTGCTGTTGATACAATAAAAGATGATGGAACAATCGATGATAATTATCGTATCGATTATTTAAGAAAACATATTGAACAAATGGAAGAAGCGGTTAAAGATGGTGTTGAATTAATGGGCTATACAATGTGGGGCTGTATTGACCTTGTTAGTGCTTCCACAGGGGAAATGAAAAAACGTTATGGTTTCATATATGTAGATAAGGACAATGACGGAAATGGAACTTTAAATAGAATTCCTAAAAACAGCTTCTATTGGTACAAAAAAGTTATTGAAACTAACGGTGAAAATTTAGATTAGTCATCTAATTTCCTAATAAAAAAACTGTGTATGTAAACTCCTTTATATACACAGTTTTTTTATTATTTATCATCTTTATTTAATTTCTTAACTCTATTTGGTTTTGCTTTTTCTCTTAT
Organism: Bacillota bacterium; assembly: GCA_021780795.1. The sequence goes on from JAJXYA010000151.1 coordinate 4,347, forward strand.
TATAATATCATCATTTTTACCTTTTGATTTTGATTTTGATTTATCATATGTTTTTGTCCATCCAAAAAGATCGAGAACAATAAGAAATGCAAAAATCATAATTCCTATCATTACGTCAGACTGAATACTAGCTGCTCCAAATTTACTACCTGCGTATAAATATAATGCTGAAAGTATTATTACCACCCCAAGCATCACCCATTTATACCAAATTTTACTTTTTA
>JAJXYA010000481.1 GCA_021780795.1 Bacillota bacterium
AATTACTTATATAGTTTAATTTTTATATTCTATAAATATTCATCCAAATCCTGCTTATTTTCAAAATACACTTTTTTTATATCTAATTACTTTACACCTGACCTATGCATAAGGTCATACCTTCAAGCTTCATCTTACTACTTATAATCCTTGCCCCGCTAAGTTCTACGCAAGGTTCACTAACAGCTCTAACTCCAATAGTTTTCTCTACAAAATCACTACCTTCAAATTTATGTTGTATTGGCCTTATCTCTTCCGTAGTGAATATTTTAAGTTGGCATTTTAAATAATCTACTAATTCTTTTATTGCCACCTCATCTTTTTTAACTTCTACTGTGGAAACCGACTTTATAGCTCTATTATCTATATTATATTCTTTAAGCACCCTTAATACTGTTTGCTGCATTTTCTCAGATGAAAAATCTTTTCTACAACCTATTCCAAGTACAATATCACTTCTTATTAATTTAAGCGTAGGTACAATATGTCCCTGTAGATGCCCATTAATACTCTCTCTACTACCAACGTAAAGCAAGCCACTAATATCATCTAAATTACTACTATATCCAGCAGGTGTTTGTACTATTCCCTTTTCATCAAAAAAACCAACTCTTTTTCCTTCTACTAAAAGCGCAGCTATATCTTTTGCTTTTTTCAGATCTTCAATAATAAGTCCATTATCTTTCGCTACCATATCTGGAGCAGTAATACCTAAATTGTCTGTAGCCGTAGTTATTATAGGTTGTGCCATAAGACACTTGCTAACCTCTAAGGTAAACTCATTCGCTCCACCTAAATGACCACTTAATAGACTTATAACATAATTACAAGAATTATCTATAACTAATACTGCAGGGTCCATATCCTTGCTTTTTATGTGTGGTGCTATAGCTCTGACTGCAATACCTGTGGAACTTATAAATATTATAGCTGAATAACTTTCCATTACCTTTTTACTAACTTCCTTAAAATTAAAATCACTTTGTTTTTTCTTTGAATATAAATCAATATTAAAACTTAAAGCTAATTTATCCGCTATTTTATCTCCTTGTTCTGTAAATGTAATAACTGCATATTCCATGTTTTCACCGTTCCTATTATTTATTAAAATATCACACTATAATTATACACAAAATAATTGAGTAAATCATTGGGGACAGTTAATAACTATTTACACCAAACAAAAAAGTCAGGGACAGTTAACAACTATTTGAAATATTATGCCAGTATTAAATTAATTAGGAAAACAATAGAAATATAAGAGTTCAATAAACTTATTAACTGTCCCTATCATTTCCCCTACTCTATCACGAAAAATTGAATTAGTTGTTAACTGTCCCCCATCATTCAGAATTTAGAATTGAAATAGTTCTTAACCGTCCCCTATTGTTCACCATAAAAAAGCACATGGTAATTTTTTATTATTACCATGCACTTCAATAATTTTTACAACTATAGAGATTAAGACACCTGTAAGCCTGATTATCTTTCCTCTCTAAAATAAGGATTACCAAGTCCAGCAGGTGGTGAATTTTTACTAGATTTCTTCATGGATACTATTACTAAAATAATTATTGTAACTACATAAGGAAGCAAATCAATAAGATATTGAGATACTGCAAAATTAGGTAAACTTTGAAGTCTAAAGCCTATTATATCAAGTCCTCCAAAGAGATACGCTCCTATAAGTGCCCTATGAGGTCTCCAAGCTGCGAAAATTACTAAGGCTACAGCTATCCATCCTCTGCCTGCTGTTACATTTTCTTGCCAAGCTGGTACGTAAACAAGTGATAGGTATGCTCCACCTAAACCGCAAAGCGCACCGCCTATTAAGGTATTAACATATTTATATAAATTAACATTTATGCTAGCCGCATCTGCAGCTGCAGGATTTTCCCCAACTGCCATGGTGTTTAAACCCTTAGTAGTTTTATATAAATATATAAACAAAAGCACGGTTACAATATATCCAAAATATACAAATACGTCTTGATTAAAGAATACATCGCCTATAAAAGGTATATGTCCTATTAGCGGAATCCTCGTAGGTACAAAAAACGCTTTAACCTTATCTGGGGTAACTTGCCCAATCAATTTTTTACCTATCATACTTGAAAACCCAGTTCCAAATATAGTTAAAGTTAGACCACATACAACTTGATTTGCTCGTAGAGTTATAGTTAAAAATGCATAAATTAATGCTCCAAAGGCTCCTGAAATTGCTGCAGCTATCATGGCTAATATTGGGTTTCCTGTATTTAAGCCTGCCATAAATCCAATAACAGAACCCATAAGCATCATGCCTTCTACGCCTAGATTAAGGTTACCTACCTTTTCAGTTAATACTTCACCTAAGGTAGCAAAAAGTAGAGGTGTACCAGCTACAACTGCAGCAGCTAAAAATGTTGTTATACTATTCATTTTTATTTTCCTCCTTTTGTTTACTTTGAGCTAGAAGATTTATTTTATATCTGGTGAAGAATTCACTGCCTAATACGAAAAATAGTATAATTGCTTGTATTAGTTGTGCAGCCGCCTCCGGTATTCCAAAGGCAGTTTGAATAAATGAGGCTCCTTCTAAAAGTGCCGCAAAAAGTATAGATACTATTACTATAATTGGTGCACTTAATGCTGATAGCCAAGCTATAATTATAGCTGTAAATCCAGCTCCACCAGCAACTTCTGGCGACAAAGTTCTACTCACTGCTGAAGCTTGAATTACACCAGCGATTCCACATAGTGCTCCACTTAAAAATATAGCTATATACATAGTCTTTTGGATTTTAATACCTGCATACAAGGCTGTTTTTTCACTTTCTCCTAGCACTGAAATTTCATAGCCTTTCTTGGTATATTTCATGAAAATATACACTATAATCACAAGTATAATTGCGATTATCCACCCCATATGTATACCAAAAACCTCTGGAAGCGTTGCATTGGGAGTGAAATTAGGTATTTTAGGAAAACCCATTGCTCTTTTATCCTTCCAAGGTCCATATTGTAGATAAGTTATAAATTTTAAGGCAATGTAATTTAACATTAAGGTTACAATGGTCTCATTAGTTTTCCATTTTCCCTTAAGCAAAGCTGAAATTAATGCCCATAAGCCTCCGCCTAAAATACCTGCACAAAACATTATTAATAACAGTGGAAATTTAGACATATGAGGAAATTTTAAAGCAAAAAAGCTAGCAGCAAATGCTCCCATTACTATTTGTCCTTCTCCACCAATATTCCAAAATTGCATTTTGAAGGCTATAGATATTCCAAGTGAAGTTATAATCAGTGGTATTGCCCTAATAAGTGTTTGCTTTATACTATAAGTTGTTCCAAAGCTACCCTTTATAAGTGAAGCATACACTTCTATAGGATTAAGTTTAATTACTAGCAAAAACATAGCTAGCACTACTAAGGATAGGAGGATTGCAATGGTTCTAATTTTAAAATTATCAGTTTTACTGATTTCTGCTCTTTTTATAATCTGAATCATTTATATCTCCTCCTTCTCTACTGTTTTTCCCACCATCATCATACCAATTTTTTCTCTTGAGGCTTCCTTTGCATCAACAATGCCAGTAACCTGGCCATCACAAAGTACCATAATCCTATCACATAACTGTATTAATACATCCAAATCTTCTCCGATGTATAATACTGCCGTTCCTTTTTTCTTCTCTTCACTTATTAGGTCGTAGATTGTATAGCACGTATTAATATCCAAACCTCTTACTGCGTATGCCATAATAAGTATCTTCGGATACATGCTTAATTCTCTTCCAACCAATATTTTTTGAATATTCCCGCCGGATAAATATTTTATAGAATGGTGTATGTCTGGAGTTTTAATTTCAAACTTTTTTACCATTTCTTTTGCTTTCTCAATAACTGGTTTCCTATCTATAAACAAGCCCTTTTGCTTATGATAGTCCTTTAATAAAAGGTTATCCACCATACCCATAGATGCAACTAGTCCCATTCCTAATCTATCTTCTGGTATAAAGCTCATACTTATACCTTTATTAATAATATCTCTAGGAGATTTCCCTACTAAATTCTCTCCTTCAAGAACTATTTCACCACTTGCAGCCTTCTCAATTCCTGCTATGGCCTCACATAATTCCCTTTGACCACTACCTGCAATTCCAGCTACACCAAGAATTTCTCCCTGTCTTAGGTTGAAACTGATTTTTTTAATTATCTCTGCTTTTTCGGCGTTTAACACTTTTAAGTCTTTAACTTCTAATAATATGTCTCCTGGCTCTTTCTCTACCCTATTTATAGATAAATCCGCCTTACGCCCCATCATGAGTTCCGTTAAGTGCTTTGGAGTAGTGTTTTCTTTTTCAACTGTTTCTACAGCTTCACCTTTTCTTAAAACAGTAATTCTGTCACAGATCTCCATTACTTCATCCATTTTATGACTTATAAATATAATTGCGCAACCTTGCTCTTTCATCTTTCTCATTATCTTAAATAATTTTTCTGTTTCACTTTGAGTAAACACAGTA
>JAJXYA010000314.1 GCA_021780795.1 Bacillota bacterium
TTGAATATACCTAAACTATTATTTCAACATATTATCAGTAAATTCCTGCTTAATTTCAATATAAATATATTTTTTTTATTTTCTTTCCATACTTTCACCATTTAAGACGAAAATTCACATAAACTTCATTAATAATTACCAATTGTTATCTCCTCCACTTATTGAAGTGAAGACTTTTCTTCTGAAGTGTAATTAAATAAACTCTAACAAATAAATTTGTTAGAGTTTATTTAAAATTGCCATTTTTATATGATCTTATATAAACATAGGTATTTTTTACTAATCATGTCCAACTGTAACTTTAGATAAATCTACATTCCCAATTTTCTTATCTGCATCATACATAAATGGATATTTAGGATTTATTTTAAGTAATTCAGCTTTAAAATACTGTTCATAAACTGCTTTTGCAATTGGTGCAACCCACCCACCATGACCTCCATCAAAAACCACTGCACAAATGGCTATTTGTGGTTTGTCATAAGGAGCAAATCCTATATAGTATCCGTAAGAAGTTCTTCCTAAAGCAGACTGAATAGTATCATTAAAGGTAGCAGAACCTGTTTTTCCACCATTTTGTATAGGGAAATCTTTAAAAACACCATATGCTGTACCGCTAGGGTCACTAGTAACTTCTAACATACCTTCTTTAATTAAATTAGTTGTTTTAGCACTTATTCCCGTTTTATCCAGAATCACAGGTTTATTTTCTTTTATTACATTTCCCTCTGGGTCTAAAAATTTATCAACCAAATGGAGTTCATATCTATTTCCACCATTTACCATAGTGGCTACATAATTTGCTAATTGTAGCGGTGTAAAAGCATCAAAGCCCTGTCCTATGGCAGCATAGTATGCATTAGCAGCTGATTTAATTTCAGAACTAGCATCACTTATTGAAGAATTTATAGTTTCAGCCATATCTCTGATATCTTTATCTGTGTACTTTTTATTTTTTAATGTGTCGGAAGCATCAATGACTTCCTTTAGATTAATCTGCATACTTTCTATAATTGAATTATCTGGACTTTTCTTATCTTTTTTCATTTCGGCCTTAATGGCAACAAGAAGTTTACGTTTTTTTTCATTTACTTTTTTAATTTTATCTATGTCTTTATTAGTTCCACTTTCTTTTTGCAAAACAATATCAAGAGGTGCATATTTATATCCTCTAGCATTTGTTCCCTGTTGTAAATATTCCACCATATTACTTATATGAATATTAGATAATATTTCTTTGCTAGATTCATAATTATATACCTGACCAAAGTTTTCTGGTATCTCTATACCTGTAGAAGGCTTTTTATTACTATTAGGCTCAATGCCAAGGCCAAATTTCCATGCATATTTTGCAAGCAAATCTAAACCATTCTTATTCTCCCCAGCTTTTGCATAAAGCCTATCAGCAACATCATAAAAGAAATAATTACAAGATACTTTTAGCGCCTTTCTTACATCAACTAACCCATGAGAACCCCTTTGCTCATTATATATCCAACAAGCAGCAGTAACTGATGGATAACGTTTATTATATGGACCATTATCGTACACTTGATAACTCTCATCTATTACACCTTCTTCTAGTCCTGCAATAGCTGACAATGGTTTAAAGGTTGATCCAGGAGGTATCAATGATTTAGTTGCATAGTTAAAAGTTGCTTTTGGGAAAATATCATTATTATCTTTCCTAATTTTAGTGTTGCCTTCTAAGCTTTTATCAATAGGAAACATATAATCAAGAAGTATTTTCGCTCTTTCATCTTTGGTTTTTTCTGCCAGATCCTTATCACTTAGCACACCTTTAATCTCTGTTAACCCTCGTTTTTGAATATAATCCAATCCCATTTTTCCTATATCTGGGTTTAGATATAAATTATTAAATTCACTAGTCAATCTCCCAGATACTGCGAACAGATTAGGGTCATATCCTGGTCTACTTGCTAATGCTAATACTTTGCCAGTGTTAACATCTAGCACAACAACTGCACCTCTGTTTGCATTTGTTGTATCTACAGCTTGACTTTCGTTTCTTCCTGCCTTTTGTAGATTGAGCATCACAGCATCCAAAGACTGCTCGGCAGCGTATTGCATATTTTTATCTATATTAAGTTGTAATGTTTGCCCAGGATAAGTTTCAATCTCCCCTAGTGTCTTAACTTTACGTCCCTGCTTATTAACTGCAATACTTTCTTGCCCCTTAGTTCCCCTTAAAACATCTTCAAAAGTTGCTTCAAGTCCTGAAGCACCTATATAATCCGAACTTACATCATAGCCTTTTTCCTCATACTTATCTTTATCCCAAGGGTTTATCTTAGAAATGTAACCTAAGAAAGCAGAACCTAACTCCTTATTAGGATAGTATCTAATAGGTTGAGTTATAACACTAATACCCGGAATCTCAGGTTGCATTTGTTCGAAAATAAAAGCAGTGTTCTTAGATAAATTATTAGCTATAATTACAGGTTTATAGCCTGAAAAGCTCTGCATCTTTATAGTATCTTTAACTAACATATATCGTCTTAACTCTTCCTTGCTTTTTGAATCCTTAATTTTTTCCATTCCGTACTGCTTTATTAGTTCATTAAATGTTTCTTCAGGAGTGATCTTTAAAAGCTCTTCATCAACTTTTTTTAGTTGCTCAGGCGTTAAGTCATCTCTCTTCTTATCCTTATAAAGTTTTCTAATAACTATGTCATCAAAGCCTCTGTCTTTTTTAAATCTAAGTTCCATCCAATCTTGTGATGGTTTATCTAGGGTTTTAAAATCGAAGCTATAATCCGTATGTTTTTTATCATTACTAGTCTTTACTTTAAGTAAAAACTCATCCACCTGAGTTTCTTTGTTATCATCAAGAATTTTAAATACATTGTCCATAGTAGGAAAGAAACTGTCTTCACTCTCTTGTGTTTTAGTAAATATTAATATATAACTTTGTTCACTAGTAGCTAAGACCGCGCCATTTCTATCAATTATCTGACCTCTTGGAGCTGCTGTCGATATTATTTTGTGATTTTTTTGATTTGCAGTTTCCCTATTTATCTCTCCGTTGACTACCTGTATATTCACTAGTCTTGAAATAATAGCAGAAAAAATTAGTAGCATAATTATCGTCAAAGCATTAAATCTAGAAAATTCTTTTTTGTTTTTATTTTTCTTACTCACTATTTCACCAACCTTTTAAACTGTAGTTAAAATCTCCACTCTTTCTTCATATATTCCTTTCGAGAAAGTTTATATGTAAATTTATACATAAAAATAGAAACTACTAAATTGTATATTCCTTGATATAATATTGATTCCATATGTGTATATTGTTTTATTAAAAACAATATTGAAAATACTATTAAACCTTTTAATAAACTTAACACAAAGGATGATACTATTGGCAGAAATGACTTTTCAATAAATATACTTTTGCCAATCTTAGCCGCTACAACACACATGAGCATATTACTTAGCATGTTTATTCCAAATCCATTGAATAAATACACATCTTGTAGTGCCCCAGTAAAAACTCCAATTATTACTGCGTCTTTTGGAGAACTAACAATAGAATAGCACAGTGCAAAGGTAAATATTAGACTTGGATATGCGCCATTAATCTTAAGTAAAGGCATCAAAGTATTATCTAATATTAGAAATAGAATACATAAAAATACTACTGTTAATATTCTCTTCATAATCCAACTCCTAATACTTTATTTCTCTATTTTCTTTTGGTACCACAATAAAAACTTCTTCAATCTTTGTAAAGTCAACATAAGGTTGTATTATAGCACTTTTCATTACTTCGCCTTTATCCTCATGAACACTTAGCACACTTCCGATTCTAATTCCAGCCGGATATATGCCACCAAGACCAGAGGTTACTATTACATCTCCTTCTTTTATAGCCGAATCTAAAGAAAGTCGCTGTATTTCCGCAAGCAATTTATTGTTCTCATCCTTATAGCCTTTAACAATACCATTATTATCTCTTGTACTTTCAACAAGAGCTGCCACTGCAATATTTTCATTAGATAAACATTGCACTATAGCCCAATTGTTACCAACAGAAGTAACCTGACCTACTAGCCCTTCTCCAGTCATGGCTATCATCCTTTTTTTAATGCCTTCATTTTCACCCTTATTTATTATAAAGCCATCTAAAAAATTATCTCCACTTACTCCAATTATGTTAGCCCCTATATACTTGTATTCATCTCTTGCTTCAGTAAACTTAAGCATGCTTCTTAGTCTCTCACTTTCTTGTTTTAAAGCATCATACTCTAAAGCTTTAGCTTGAAGATCACTATTAGTTTTTTTAAGTTCTTCGTTTTCAGTCTTAACCTTTGAGAAATTTGTTATAAATTTAAAAGAATCTCTTATTTTATAAAACCCATTATAAAATATACCCTGCACTGAATTTATCGTTACACCCACACCATTCTCCACGAAAGACATTTTTTGTCTATTTACACTGTACCCTATTAAAGATAAAAAGGTAACTGACAGTATTATAATAACTAC
>JAJXYA010000058.1 GCA_021780795.1 Bacillota bacterium
TCTCTTGATGAGAATTAACTAATTTATTAAATTAAACTTATAATATCATTATTTGAATAAATTGTAAAGAGGTTTTTTACAAATTATAGAAATAATTTTAAATCTATTCAAAACATTCGAATAATGCTCATTTCAAACCCTTTTTTAAATCTACACTAGGGTAACTTATGCAAAATATCTATAAGTTTTCTCTTTTCTTTAAACTTAATATTTTCTTTAAGGCTACTACATGCATTGGATAAAATTCATTTTCCTTATTATCTAGCATATTTTTTAATTCCTTTAATGAAATCCACCTTATGTTTTTGGTTTCATTTGTTCTTTCCAATGCTTCCCCTTCAACCTTACATATAAAAGTCTGAACCATAATAGGATAAATTCCTTCAAGATTCTGAGCACAGGCAAAGGGTGTATAATTTAAAACCTTATAACCATTTGCTTCAATGATAACTGACTCACTTTCGCCTTGAATTTCTATAACTCTTAGCCCTGTTTCTTCCCATATCTCTCTTTTTAAACAATCAAATATATTTTCAAATTCTCTAATTTTGCCTGCTGGAATTTCAATTAATCCATTTTCTGCTCCGCCACCCTCCTTACACCGTTCCTGAATTAATATATAGTCTACTCCATCTATGTTTCTTATTATAATTCCACCTACTCCTGGCTTTGCAAATACTTCCACTTTACATCCACCCTTCCTTTAATCATCACCTGATAAACTGTTTATTATATTTTTTGTGACCCCTAAACAGCTTTAGATATTAATTTTATAATTGTAAATATTAGCTTCCTATATTTTACCACATTACTACAAGAAACTGCAAAAACATCTATATTCTATCTAATACAATCAAGGATAAAGTTTTAACTACATTTCAAAAGGAAAGTCTCTCATTTCTATATGAAGAAAGGCCAATATAGCTTTATTAAAACTATATTGACCTTTTTAAAATTTATATATTACCCCAAGATTGCTTTCAAATCTTCATCTGGAGTAGATATTGGTTTAATATTGAACTTATCAATCAATACCTGCAATACTTCTGGCGATATAAATGCAGGTAGAGAAGGTCCTAGATGAATATCTTTTATTCCAAGTGATAGTAATGTAATTAATACACATACTGCCTTTTGTTCATACCAAGATAATATTATTGAAAGTGGAAGGTCATTTACCCCACATTTAAAGGCATCTGCAAGAGCCACCGCAATTTTAATTGCTCCATAAGCGTCATTACATTGCCCAACATCAAGTAATCTTGGAAATTCTCCGATCTTACCAAACTCCAACTTATTAAATCTATATTTACCACAAGCAAGCGTTAAAATAATACTATCCTTTGGAGTTTTTTGAGCAAATTCAGTAAAATAGTTTCTTCCTGGCTTTGCACCATCGCAGCCTCCAATTAAGAAAAAGTGTTTTATTGCCCCACTTTTAACAGCTTCCACGATCTTACCCGCATTACTTAAAACTGCATTATGCCCAAATCCAACAATGATCTTCTTTTCTTCTTCATCTTCTGGAAAGCCACCTAGTTGTAATGCTTTATTAATAATTAGCGAGAAATCCTTCTTTCCGTTTACTTCTGCAATGTGTGTCATTTCAGGCCAGCCAACTATACTTGTTGTATATATTCTATCTGCGTAGGATTCTCTTGGTTTTTGCAAACAATTTGTGGTCATTAGTATTGCACCAGGTATTCCATCAAATTCCTTTTGTTGATCTTGCCATGCCCCACCAAAGTTTCCTATTAAGTGCTTATGCTTCTTTAATTCTGGATATCCATGTGCAGGAAGCATTTCTCCATGAGTATAGATATTTACTCCTTTGCCTTCAGACTGCTCTAAAAGTTCTTTTAAATCTCTTAAATCATGTCCTGAGACAACTATGAACGGCCCCTTTTTCCTGGTTACACTAACCTCAGTAGGTGTTGGATTTCCATAGGTTTCTGTATTTGCTTTATCAAGTAATTCAATGCATTTCAAATTCACTTGACCAAATTCCATATTAAGATTAATTAAGTCATCCACCGTTAGTTCGTCATCTATTACTGATGCAAAACCCTTATAAAAAAACTTACTTACTACTTCATCCTTATATCCTAATACATGCGCATGATGAGCATATGCGGCCATACCTTTCATACCAAAAATCAGCATTTGTCTTAATGAACGGACATTGGCATCCAACTCAGTATTATACATTATACCTGTTTTTTCTGCTTCTATTAGCATATCCTCTATTGATTCTGGCAATATGTATTGAGCTTCTTCTGGAATTTCATCTGAAGATTTTCCCAGCATTGCTTTTAATAAATCTTTTATTTCTTGTGATTTTTTTAGATATTCAACATGTCGTTCATCATCAAAATTTGTATTTGTTAGTGTTACAAATGCTGCATCCATTACAAATTTATCTATTTCATCATCAATGTGAATGCCTTTTTCAATTAGTTTTACTCCAAAATAACCTATGCCCTTTAACTGATAAATTAACAAATCCTGTAATCCTGCAATATCAGCATTCTTACCACAATTACCAGCCTTAGTACATCCTTTTCCTCCTATTGTTTGTTCACATTGATAGCAAAACATTTTATCTTCCATATAAAACTCCTCCAATTTTTCTATATTATTTTTTCTATTTTTTTATATAACTCATCTGCTGAATCTGCTTGAATTAACTCGTCATTAACAAGTGCAAATGGGCCAGCGGCACAGTCTCCACAATATCCAAGACAGGATTCTACTCCTACATCTATGTCGGGATGTTTTTCTTGTAGTTTTTTTACTGTTTCCTCAGTACCATGGGTAAAATTATTTTCACAAAATTTTATTTCTGTCATTTTCTCACTCCTTTTTATTTGTTTTGTATATTATTTAATAATTCACTTACGGTAATTTTAGATAAATCAATGGATTGCAATGATATTTCTTTTTCTATTGCAGTTTTGAATATTGGAGACCGCTTTGTATCTCCAATAACTATTGCTCCTACTACTTTACTTTCCCTAATGAATACTTTAATATATTGGCCTTCATTATTATCTTCTACTAAAATATTAGTTGCCTTGCTTTCATTTACGCATCCCATGGAGAATAAGGACAATTTAAAAGCATTTAGAGTAGTAACTGGAACAATATGCTGATAAGTACTATCTTTGCCTGCAATATTATATCCTGCAACTTTCCCCTGTCCTATTGATATATTCCATAGTCCTGCAACATTGCCGTTAAACTCAGCTACATCCCCTGCTGCAAAAATAGAATCCACATTTGTTTCCATCTTTTCATTTACTATAATTCCTTTTCCAAACTTAAGAGGAGTGTTTTGAGCTATTTCTATATTGGGTTTTATACCAATAGCGTAAATGACTTTTTCACAAGGAAAAGCCTCTCCTGAATTTGTTACTATACCTTCTACTCTATCTATACCTACTATTTTATGTGCTCCAGTATTTAAGTGTATATTAATTCCAAATTTCTCAACTGATTGCTGAAGTATTTCAGAGGCTCTTTCATCTAACTGATTAGGCATTAACCTTGACTGAAACTCCATAATAGAAACTTTAATCCCATGCTGCTGTAAGTTCCAGGCAGTTTCTAATCCCTGTATGCCTCCACCAATGTTTATAACATTTTCACCTTTTTTAATTTGATTTTTTATATCCCATGCATCTTGCAATTTCCTTAAAGTAAATACTCCGTCTTTTTCTATTCCGTCTATTGGTGGTTTATTGTTTCTTGCTCCGCTAGCTAATAAAAGTTTGTCATATTTAAATACACTTTCATCAGATAAGAGTATTTCTTTTTTTTCAGTGTTAATTTTTATTACTTTCTTATCTACACAAATATTAATTTTGTTTTCAACATACCAATCCTTCTTTTGAAGGAGAATATTATCTTCTGATAGTTCATCAAACAGATTTTTAGATAATTTTATTCTGTTATAAGGGTAAAACTTTTCTTCTCCAAATATAAGTATTTCTGAATCTTTATCTACTTCCCTTATGGCTTTTAAAGCTGTAATCCCTGCTATTCCATCTCCAATTATAATAATTCTATTTATCATATTTGTTCACCACTCTTCTATAACTAATAAAGTTCACCCTTATACCCATAATATTCACTATTTTTAGGAACTAGGCTATATTTAATTTCTTCTTTTTGATATACTAAAACAGTAATAAAGTACCCTATATAGTTTTATTTTATACACATAATTAGTTTTAGGAGGTTATATATGACATACCAAAATGAAGAAATTATCAGTGCTAATACTAACCGTTTAATTGAAATCGGCTCTATCTTTGATAGCATGGGTGTTACTACTTTAGAACTTGCTGAACATCTTAGAGATCATCTACAAAACTGCCCCGGTGGTAAGGGTTGTATTGAAGCTCTTTTAAATAAAAATATATAACACTAAGCGTATTTTTATTAATTAATCAATAAAGATTCCTCAATTCTAGCAACATATTGATTTTTTATAAAAGCCCTGCTT
>JAJXYA010000288.1 GCA_021780795.1 Bacillota bacterium
ATTTTATCACCAACGGTTACATATAGTTTCTTACTATACATAGTATCAATATATTGTGATTTAATTATGTTTCTTGCCTCTTCCTTAGTTTTACCACCTAAATCAATATCTCCTATTTTTATGTCACTATAAATTAAATGGCTCCACTTTTTATTTTCAGTATTTAACTCCCATATATAACCAATTATTAAACCAACAAAACTTAAAATAAATTGAGCTATTAAAATTTTAAAAACAACAGTAATACAATATTTTCTCTTCATTAAGCACCTCATAAGTTACTCTTAAATTTAAAAACGTATAATAATGTTATTTCGGAAAAAAATCAATAATATCGTCTATTTTTTGAGCTTCGTATTTAATAAGATTTATCTGCTCTTCCAACATATTTTCTTTAATTTTTATTGCTTCTTGACAATTATTTATTAAGCTTGATAGCTTGGCTATTTCTTCTTTATACTCAGCTATACTTTTATTAGTTTGCTTATAATATCTATCCATTACCTTAACTAAAATTTCTAGTCTTCCTTCTCCATCAGAAAGAAGTTCATTTAAATCAATGTTAGAAGCTTTAATAATGTTTATAACAGACTGTTTTATCACATCTTTTGGTAAATTTTGTGGCAAAGCATTAATTAAGTTTTGCAACATGAAAACTGTATTGATGTTACTATTTTCAAATCCATATAAAGAATATATCTCATCTATCATCATTTTCTTTTCATATTCTATATCTGCAACAATTGCAGATGAACTTTTCTTAATAACTGGTTCTGGCGCCTTAATCTCTACTTTATATTTACTAGCCTCACCTTTAAGAATATTATCCTCATCATTTAGTTCTTCACTTAACTGAATATTTTTCTTTTCATTTAAGTTTGTATTCTCATATTCCTCTTTGTTAACTTTTTCTACCAAATTGCATTTTTCTAGTATAGACATTATTTTTGACATAGTATACACTCCTTAAAAATTAAACTTTAACTTAATTATATAAGCTTACCAATGATCATCTTCCCCACAGTTATTCCTAATATAAGCATAATTAAACAAGAAAGAAAATAACGAAATTTAACTGTAAATTCATATTGAGTTTTAGATAAAATTTTACGCAATAAGTTCAATGTAATACTGCATAAAAATAGTGAAATCAAGAAAACTGTAACTCCGACGAAAAAAAATATTATCATTATTAATAATCACATCCACTTGAAAAATATACATCAAAGTGACTTTTTAATCACTTTATTAATATAATTATATACTATACAATAAAATTCTGCAATATATATGTCAATTCGCTAAAATCATCCATTATTTAAAAACTTCTATAGCAAGAATAAACCGTATTGAATTTCTCCAATACGGTTTATTTATTCGTAATTATGTATGGGGAACCACAGCTTCTCAAATCCACCATGCTTATATTCGGATTTATATACCATCAAGCAATTTCCCCATTTGACTTATCACCATTTTATAATATTGACCTTTTTCCTCCATAAGACTTTCATGATTTCCACTTTCTAATATTTTGCCATCACCAATTACCATAATGTGATCTGCATCTCTAATAGTAGACAAACGATGAGCTATCAAAAAACTTGTGCGATTCTTCATTAATCTTAGTAATGCATTTTGAATATCTTTTTCAGTTTTTGTATCTACACTGCTGGTTGCTTCATCTAAAATTAATATAGGACTGTCACATAACACTGCTCTGGCAATGGCTATGAGTTGTCGCTGCCCTTGACTTAAGTTGTCTGTAGCTCCAGACACCATTGTATGATAGCCTTTTGGCAATTTATCAATAAAATCGTGAGCATGGGCTATTTTTGCAGCCTTTATCACCTGTTCATCCGTTGCATCATTTTGCGAGTAGCGAATGTTATCCATAATTGTGCCCGTAAAAAGACAAGTGTCTTGCAATACTACTGAAAAGCATTCTCTTAAGCTATCTCGTTTTAAATCTGTAATTGATTCATTATCAATTAAAATCCTTCCACTGTCAGCATCATAAAAGCGAGTCAAAAGATTGACGATTGTAGTTTTCCCTGCACCTGTTTCACCTACTAAAGCAACTACTTCTCCCGCCTTCACGTCAAAGCTTACATTCTTTAATATTGGCGTAGATTTATCATATGAAAAACATACATTTTCAAAAGTAACATTGCCTTTTGGATTCTCCATATCAATAGCATTAAGAGTATCCGCGACCTCCTCTTTACTATCTAGAATTTCAAAAACCCGTTCAGCTCCAGCTAGTGCGGATTGAATAGTATTAAACATACCAGCCACAGAGTTAAGAGGCTGTGAGAATTGTTTTGAATAACTCATAAAACTAACTACAGTACCTATAGACAGACCATATCCTACTGACAACACACCACCTACAATAGCAACGACTGTAAAAATTAAATTATTAATAACATTCATCAGTGGCATCATAAATCCAGACCAAACCTGTGCCTTATTACTACTTTCATAGAGTTTTTCATTAATTTCTCCAAACTGTTTTAAAACATCCTGCTCCTTGCCAAAGGCTTTTACCATTTTTAACCCTAGTATATTTTCTTCAATTACACCATTCAGTGAACCAAGGCTTCGCTGCTGTGCCTTAAAGTAAGCACGACTCCGTGATGCAATTACACGGGTTAACAGCGTTACAAGAGGAATACATAATAAAACAACCAGAGTAAGTGGCACGTTTAGCTTTATCATCACTACAAAGGAACCAACTAGTATTAAAATGCTTGATATCAATTGTGTGGTGGTTTGTGCAATTGTAGAGCTAATATTATCTACATCATTTGTAATTCTACTCATGGTGTCCCCATGAGATCGTGTATCATAAAATCCAAGAGGTAGCTTCTGCATCTTTTCAAAGAATTCGGTACGTATTGTAAACACAAGCTTTTGTGAAACCTTAAGCATAATAACTCCATTGAGGCTTGAAATAAGACAATTAGCTAAATGTAAGGCTACAATTATCATTAAAAGTTGTGTAAGCATTTTTGTATCCACTGTTCTGGTTCTAATTTTAAAGGTATTGAAAGTCTTTCCTATAAAATAAGGAATTGAAACAGAAATTAGTGAAGATAAAGCTGTAAGCATCATTGCAAGAAAGATGGTTTTACCCCAGCGCATATATATTTGTATAATACGCCTTAGTGTCCCTTTTGCATTTTTAGGCTTTGCAGTTGGTGCAAAACGATTACCCCCTCCGCCGGGACCACCTGGTCTTCCACCCATACCTATAGCAGGCATTTTTACTTGTTGTTTAGAAAATTGTTCACCCATAGCTTACACCTCCTTGCTGCTTTCTATTTGTGTTTTATAAATATCCCTATATATTTCACAGTCTTTCATAAGCTCAACATGCGAGCCATATCCAACTTTTACCCCATTGTCCATAACTAAAATTCTATCTGCAAACATAGCTGTTCCACAACGTTGGGTAACGGTAATTATAGTCTGGTTTCTTGTTTTAGAGTTTAGATTTTCTCTTACTTTAGCTTCAGTTACCGCGTCTAACGCACTAGTTGCATCATCTAATAAAAGTATAGAAGACTTTTTAAGTATTCCACGGGCTATTGAGATACGCTGCTTCTGACCACCTGATACATTAACTGCAGCACTTCCTAAATGGCTTTCATAACCACCCTGCATATTCTCAATAAAACTAGCTTGAGCTTTTTCTGCAGCCTGGTGCAGCATTTCATCCGTAGCCTCTTTGTTCCCCCACCTAATATTTTCAGCAATAGTGCCTGAAAAAAGCATTGGTTTTTGTGGTACAATGGCAATATTATTTCGCACTGAATCAATACCTAGTTCTTTAATATCATAGTCGTTAACCAATATTTGTCCACTATTTACATCATAAAATCTTAAAAGTAGCCAAGCAATTGTTGATTTACCACTGCCTGTTGGTCCAATTATTGCCAGATTTTGTCCACTTTTAATAGAAAATGATAAATCTTTTATGGCAGGTACGCCACTGCCATTAGGGTATGCAAATGTGACATTTTTAAATTCAATATCACCATTTAATTCTTTTATTTTGCTACTATGTGCAAAATCTTCTTCACAGTCAAATATTTCTTTAATACGGGCTGTTGAAGCCTTTGTTCGTACAAAGGTATTAAATATATTTGTTATCATAATTAAAGATGTAAGAATTTGTGCCATATAAATTGTAAATGCTGTAATATCGCCTGGTTTTGCAAGATTTAAAGAAAACATCCTGCTCCCAATGAAAATTACAATTACTGTACCGATACCAACGGTAAGTGTCATTAGTGGTGACACTATAGTAATAATAATTTGAGAGGAAATACCCTTTTGCATTAAATCTGTATTTGCGCTTTCAAATTTATCAGTTTCCTTGTCATAGGTTCCAAAGGCTTTAACTAGGCGCACTCCTATAAGATACTCCTGTACAACGGAGTTTACCTTATCCATAGCCTTTTGTAATTTATAAAAGCGAGGATAG
>JAJXYA010000104.1 GCA_021780795.1 Bacillota bacterium
TGAAATAGATTCAAATACTGTACAAACTAAAATCGACTCTTTGGAAAGCTATGAATTTATTAAAACTCCTGAATACATTTCATTAGAAAAAGAAATAGAAGTACTGGAAGCCTCTATTAAAGAACCTAACACAGAGTACTTAGATTCTCTAAAGGCTGATAAAAGAGCAAAGGAAAAAGAAATTGATGTTCTAAAAGCTGAAATTAATCAGAAAGTACAGTTTGAAAGAAATCAAACTAGGATCACAGAGCTTGAGGATAGAAAAACAGAGTTAGGCGTCATGATTGCAGATTTAGAAGGGCAAGAGTTCCTCTGTGAAACTTTTATTAAAACAAAGGTGGACATGTTAGAAGATAAAATAAACTCTATGTTTAAGAATGTAAATTTCAGATTATTTGAAACTCAAATTAATGAGGGCCTGAAAGAATGCTGTGATGTGTTGGTAAATGGAGTTCCTTATGCGGATGTAAATACTGGTGGCAAGATCAATGCTGGATTAGATGTAATTAACACTTTATGTGACCACTACAATGTGTACGCTCCAATATTTATAGATGGTAGAGAGAGCATTACAAAAATTATTGATGTAAAGAGCCAGGTCATTAATTTAAAAGTAGTAGAGGGCTTGAAACTCACTATTGAAGGGGTGGAATAAATGGAAACAGTATGGATATATGATGAAAATACAAATTCTTATGTAAGGGAGGCTTAATTAAATGTCAAAACAATTTATAAAAGGTAATGTTTATGTTTTTACTAAGAAAAGATATTTGGCGGATGCATGTAAATACAATTCAAAATCAATTGCTAAGCTTTCTTTAAAAATATGGGGGAATAGAATTAATGGCAATGAGGTAACTGTGGATAGTAATTTTAGTGCTAGTGTAAGAGGAATGTTTGTTTGTCCAGATTGGTGTAAATGTATAAAAAATAATAGTCCAAGAATTGAAAGTAAAGAAATAAAAGATAAAACAATAAATTTATGCGATACTTGTAAATTTGAAATTCCATCTTGCAAGGCAACAGAAGAGGGAATAGATTTCAAGTTTGGAAATGGGCTTGGAAACGACAATGTATATGAATGTAAAATCTATGAATTAAAAAGTGAGGGAATATAAATGGCAAATGAAGTTGAAGTAATTAAAGAAAAAAATATGTCAGACAACGTTTTGAATAGAGTTAAGGAGCTGCAGAAAGAAAATAACCTACAATGTCCTCCAAATTATAGTTACCAAAATGCATTAAAATCAGCTTGGTTAATGCTTCAGGAAACAGTTGATAGAGATAAGAAGCCAGTACTTCAAACGTGTGCGCCTATGAGTGTTATGAATTCTCTTTTAAATATGGTTGTACAAGGACTGAGTCCAGCTAAGAAACAATGCTATTTTGTGGCCATGGGTGGACAGCTACAGTTAATGAGAAGTTATATGGGAACGGTAGCAGTAACAAAGAGATTGAAGGCTGTAAAGGATGTAAAAGCTTATTGTATATACGAGGGTGATGAATTTGAAACAGAGTTCAACATAGATAACGCAACTTTAAATATCACTAAGTTTAATCCTAAATTTGAAAACATTGATAATACAAAAATCAAAGGTGCCTTTGCTATAGTGCTGGGAGAGGACGGACCTATATATACAGAGATTATGAATATCAATCAAATAAAAATGGCTTGGAGTAAATCAAGAACTGGTGGTCAAGTACACAAGGATTTTGCAGAGGAAATGGCTAAGAAAACTGTAATCAATAGAGCTTGTAAGATGTTTGCCAATACTAGTGATGATAGTGATATTCTCATTGAAGCTTTTAATAATACAGATAAGGAAATAGAACCTAGTGAGAATATTAATGTAAAAGCTGAAATTGAAGAAAAGGCTAATACAAAAATAATTGATATCCATGAGACTGAAGAAGTTATTCATGATGTTGAAATAATTACAGAAAACAATGAAAAAGTAGAAAAAAATATAACAGATGGACCTGACTTTTAATGAAACTTAAAGTTTTGGGTAGCAGCTCACAAGGGAACTGCTACCTCCTACAAAATGAAAATGAAACCTTGATAATTGAATGTGGGATTTCATTTAAGGAAATAAAAATAGGTTTAGATTTTAATCTTAGAAATGTAGTTGGCTGCTTAATAACTCATGAGCATGGTGACCACTCAAAAGCTACAAAAGATGTTTTTAAAAGTGGAATTAAGGTTTATACAAGTACTGGAACTATAGAAGCTTTAGAATTAAAAAACTATCTTTCAAAGCCCATAAAAGCATTTCAACAGTTTAAAGCGGGTGGCTTTACCATTATGCCTTTTGATGTTCACCATGATGTAGCAGAGCCACTAGGCTTTTTAATTAATCATAAAGATATAGGTACAGCCTTATTCGCTACAGATACTTGCTACCTTGAATATCGATTTAAAGAATTAACAAATATATTTATTGAATGTAACTACAGTGAAAAAATATTACTCAAAAACATGGATAATGGTTCCATTGATTCTAACACAGGGCAGAGGATTGCAAGCACACATATGAGTTTAGAAAATTGCAAGGAACTTATAAAAGCTAATGATAATCCAAAGTTAAACAATATAGTTTTACTACACCTTAGTGATGGCAATAGCAACGCTAAAGAGTTCAAAGAAGTTATGGAAGCTTTAACATCTAAAAGGGTAGAAATAGCTGATAAGGGGCTAGAAATTGAGTTAAATAATTAGGAGGCGCTAAATGATAAGCATTAATAAAAAATATATAGAAAGTAGGGTTTTAGAGATTGCAGAATATACATTAAAAACTAAAAGTGATATAAGGAGTTCTGCAAAAAAATTTGGTGTAAGTAAAAGCACAGTTCACAAAGATCTTAGTGAGAGACTCCAAGTAATTAATGCAAATCTATATTCGGAAGTGGAAGCTGTGCTTATTCAAAATAAATATAAAGGACAACTTTTAGGCGGAGAATCAACTAGAAAAAAATACTACAAGGGAGAAATACAATAATGCAAGTAAGAATATGTCCTCATTGCTTCACAAAATGGTTCTCGTCAGATAGTTCAAGTATATGGGAATGCGAAAGTTGTGGCCATGACATACCAGTACCTAAGGAAGATAGCTCAGAAATAGAGGAGGAATGTAAAATTGAATAGCATTAATATAATCGGAAGATTAACTAGAGATTGTGATTTGAAATTTGCTCAAGGATCAGGAAATGCAGTATGTAAATTTACTGTCGCAGTAGATAGAGATTTTAAAAATAAAGATGGTCAAAAGGAGGCTGATTTTCTTAATTGCATAATTTTTAATAAAGCAGCTGAGAGTTTATCTCCATACTTGACTAAAGGTAAATTAGTCGGAATCTCTGGAAGAGTACAGACTGGAAATTATACCAATAAAGAAGGAAATAAAGTATATACCTTTGATGTAATGGTTGAAAAAACTAAGTTCTTGGATAGTAAAGGTGGACAATCTTCAAATACCAATAATTCAAATGCTGGCTCATATGATTTTGGGAGTGCTAGTGATATAACACCAATAGATGATGGGGACATCCCGTTTTGATAAATCAAGATGTTACAAAGGTAGTCGAACTGTACTTTCAAGGACACACAGTGTATGAGGCTATCAACATACTTAAAAAGGAATTAAAAACTAGAGTTAAATTGGAGCGAGACTTAAAGGAATTGGAAGAAAGGAAAAGGGATAGGTGATACTATGATTCATTACAAACTTACGGATACCGAAATAAAAAAATTATTAACAGAAAATCTTATGATAATTTATGATACTCGTGAACAACAAAATTTACATGTACTGGATTACTTTGATCAGAAAAAAATAAAGTATAAAAAGCAGAAGATAGATGAGGGTGATTATGGAGCCATAATTACCAAGCGACCAGAGATGGGCATACACAGAGATTTATATTTTAAAATTGCGGTAGAGAGAAAAAATAGTATTGATGAATTGGCTGGAAATTTAGCAGAAGAAAGTGACACTAGGGATGATATAAGACTTATAAGAGAATTGAGAAGAGCTAAGGAAAAAGGTATTAAAATGTTTCTAGTTATAGAAGATGAAAATGGAAAAAGGAATATAAAAGCTGGTAATTATAGAAGCCTATACAAGCCAGTATCTTTTATGGCCAGGCTAAGAAGTCTTCAAGATTTGTATCTCAATGGTACGAGCTTTATAAATTGTAATGATACTGGGGAAGAAATATTCGGGATACTTTATTACGGTGTTAGAAATTTTCTAAAAGAGGGGAATTTTGATATTAGTCCTGAGGAACTGGATTCATAAGCAATCATATTAAAATTGGAGGTTTAGTGGTGGATAACAGGGAGAAAGCTTTATTGACCTACAATGCAATACAAAAGCGTAAGCGAGAGGTTCAGAAAAATAAAGAACTTGAAATAACTTTATATCATCTTGATAACCTTAGAAAAATTAGGAGGAGAATTAAATGAATATAATAAGTAG
>JAJXYA010000389.1 GCA_021780795.1 Bacillota bacterium
GACCCAGCGTAAGTTTTTCGTCTCCTTCAATATTAATATCCGCTAGACTCCAAAATTGTTTTAAATAGTCCCTTTGCTGCTGAAGTAACTGCTCAAAAGGTTCACAGCTAAGCCTATCTACTCTATCTATACCTTCAGTAACTAGGCTTTTATAACGCCTTGAATCAGTATACACATTATATTTAGTAAACTTTATTACGTCTTGTCCAGGCTCTGTTTTGAAGATAGTTTTTGCCTTTTTATCCGTTTTCTCTAGATAAACTTCATGATTTACATTGCATCTATGCTTTGTTGTAACGGCTACAAAATTATTGGAATTTTCTGTTTGTGATACAATCTGCATAATATCTTTTTCTGCCACTATGGACTTTACGGATAAAATATTAGCGTGCCCTGTGGCTAAACGAGGATCACTTTCATCTGTAAAATTTGTTACATCTCCATTAATTTCAGACTCTATAATAATTCCTTCATTAAAATTAATTTTTTCTATTTCATAATGAATAGCAAATAATTCTAAGTATTTCAATGAAGCTACTCTTGTTATCTTTATTTTAAGTTCTTTTCCTTGTGGTGAAGCCCACCATATATCCCTTACATAGCACCCTGTTTCCATATCAAGATATCTATTTAGACTTTTTACAGTTCCGTGGAACAGAGAAAACCTTTGTCCATTAATTATTATATTCACATTCTGTGCATCTGTAATATTTACTATTTTCTGCATAGTCTCTGGGAAAGCATAAGCTTTTTCACCATATTGTATAGGAACTTCTTCATAAAATGCATTTATGTAGGTTCCTCTGATTGTTGAGTAATCCTTAGTATATCCCTCTTCAAAGTTTCCTCTTATACCTATGTATCCATTTGAAACATTAAAGATACTTTCATTTTTCAAAAGATCTTCTACATTTAAGCTATTATCACTTATAATCCATTCACTTTTCATAACGTCTACTCTCTTTCTGAGTTATCTATAATAGTATGATTCTAACTCCCAATTATTTTACAGCCCCGTCCATAACACCTTTAATAATATATTTCTGTAAAAACAAGTAGAAAATTATTATTGGTATAATTGTAAGAACGAGTCCTGCCATTGCCAAATTCCATTGTATTGTAAACTCTCCGAAAAAATAGAAGGTAGAAAGGGGAATTGTTCGAAGGCTAGGGCTTCTAAGTACTAAGGATGGTAGTAAATAGTCATTCCATATCCATATCACATTTAAAATAGCTACTGTAACTGTAATTGGCTTTAGGTTAGGAAATACTATTTTCCAAAATACCTGAAACTTATTGCATCCATCTATCATTGCCGCTTCTTCTAGTGAACGTGGAATCGCCTTTATAAAACCATGATATAGAAAAACAGATAAACTAGTTCCAAAACCAATATACATAAAAATTAGACCATAAAAACTATCTATCATTGAAAAATTAATAGCTTTAATTTCCCACCCGCTCATGTACTGCATTAAAGGAATCATAACAGATTGAAAAGGAACAAGCATCGTTGCTACAAAAGCGTATAACACGAAGTTGCCAATCTTTGAGTTACTTCGAACTATTGCCCACGCTGACATAGAGGAAAAAACTATTATTAAAACAATACTTATTGTTGTCACTAATAAAGAGTTTGATAGTGCTTTTAGAAATTTCATTTTCTCAATAGCGGATATATAAAAAGAGAAATCTAATGCTTTTGGTAGCCCTATAGTGTCTGTGAATATCTGTGCCCTTCCTTTAAAAGAATTGACCACCATAATATACATAGGGAATAAAGTTAAAGCTGCTGCAAGAAATCCTAATATAATAAATGTTTTAGATGCTTTAAATTTTACTTTCATTACATATCAACCTCTCTTTTTTTAGTAGTATAAATCTGTATAACAGTAATCACCATTATTATTAAGAAAAAAATGATGGATTTTGCTTGTGCCTGTGCATATTTGTTATAGCTAAAGGCTGTTGAAAAAATATTCATGGTGACTAGTTCGGTACTTCCAAAAGGACCACCGTTTGTTAACGATAGGTTAGTATCATATTGTTTAAAAGAATTTGATAAAGTAACAAATAAACTTATTGTAAAAGCAGGCGCTATCAGTGGAAGCGTTATTTTTTTGAATTTAGTCCAGCTGTTTGCACCATCAATGCTAGCCGCTTCCATAACTTCCTCGGAAATACTCTCTATAGACGCTATATATATTACCATTACATACCCTGCCATTTGCCATACGCCTACAATAACTAATGCCCAAAAAGATGCAGTGGGACTATCTAGCCAATTAAAGAATAATTTTGAGGTATGTGTAATTTCACCAAGTTGTTCAAAAAACTTTGTAAATATGAACTTCCATATAAACCCTAGAATAAGTCCTCCAATTAAATTAGGTAAAAAATATACTCCTCTAAAAAAGTTTTTATTTTTAATCTTTGAAGTCACTAATAGTGCTAGTGAAA
This sequence comes from Bacillota bacterium, assembly GCA_021780795.1. Next base: position 2,461 of record JAJXYA010000389.1, read on the forward strand.
GCCCTACAATATTAACAAGAATAATCATAACAAAAGTATATTTTGTTGTAAGCCAGAAAGCTGTACCAAACTTTTCATCTCCAAGGGCTGCAGCATAATTTTTAAATCCTACAAAAGTTGATCCTTTAAACGCAAAACCATCCCAATTTGTAAATGAGTATACTATTCCCATAACAAAAGGAATAATAACCACATTTATAAATACAAACAGCGAAGGAATAACAAACAAGGCCGTAGTTATTTTGCCTTTGACTTTTTTATTCATTATTACACCCTCCATTTCCATTTCTATTTTTATTTTTAGATAAAAAGCCTCTTAGCGAGGCTTTTTATCTAATTAAATATATTATTTTTTTGCAGCATTAACCCAAACTGTGTTTATTTCATCTAGTAATTGTTCTGCATTTATTTTGTCTGCATAGAATTTTTCCATTGCACTTGAACTATCCTTATCAACACCTGCTGGGAATAAGTTGAAAGTCCATGGTAGAGTCTTTCCTGCCTCTGAATACTTTGAAATTTCTTGAGAAAGAACATTTAATTTGCTAGTATCAAAGCCATTGTATGCAGGAATAACTTTAAATTTTTCAGTAACAAATACTTGTCCAGCTGGATCAGTAAACAACCAGTCAAGGAACGCAATCGCTCCTGCTTGTTGATCTGCTGACGCAGCCTTGTTAACTCTGAAGAAGTTTGAGTTTCCTACTGATATTGAGTCATTACCATTTATCGGCATTGGCATCATACCATATTCAAAATTAACTTTATAATCGTCAATTATTCCTTGTGCCCAGTTTCCTTGATGAATCATTGCAAATTTTCCTTGTGCGAACCCTGCAACTTGATCATCATAGCTGTCTTTAGCAAGGTTTGTATATGGTTTTAATTTTGCTAAATCTTCTGCATATTGTTTAACTTCAGGAATATCCTTTAACTTTAATTCTCCACTTATAACCTTAGGAATAGCCTCTTTGTAGTTACTCATTGTTGCAAATGGCCAATTAAATGGATGCATAAATTGGAAGTAAGTCTCTTTTGCAAAGGCAATTGGACTTTTAACACCTTTAATCAGTGCAAGTTTCTTGCTTGCTGCAACTAAATCATCTGCTGACTTGATATTAGCAGGATCTACACCTGCTTCCTTGAACATTGTCTTGTTATATATTAATCCAAAGCCTTCGATGGCCATTGGCAGACCGTATAGCTTGCCATCCTTCATTGCGTCATCAGCCTGGCCCTTAGCCACTTTTGCTGCAGCCTTTGAAGAGTCAAGTGGAGCCATAAAATTGAAGAACTTTTCAAACTCACTACCACTTCCGCAAGTAAAAAGTGTAGGAGCTTTTTCTGGACTTGATGCAAACTGTGATTGTAGCGTTGTTACTAAATTATCTCCTGCTGAACCTAAAATTTGAACTTCCACATCACTTTGAGTTGCATTAAAAGCTTTTGCTGCTTCTTCAAGTTGTTCTTGAATTTCAACCTTGTTTTGAATTACTGTAACCACTGCTTTTTCTTTTTTAACAGCTTCAGTAGTCTTTGTATCTCCATTTTTTGAACCACATCCAGTCATAGTTGATAGTGCTAATACAATAGCTAGCATGGTACTAATAGATTTTTTCATGCTAATTCCCCCCCCATTTTTTATTTCTTTGTAGCTTCGAAATATAATGAATACCTTTACACATTTATGTACTCAAAATCATTGAAGTCTATTTACATTATATACATAAAATAGTATGCTTTTTATATAATGTTAATATATTTTATACTTTCTTAAGGTTAATTTTTGCGAGGTGATATTTAATGGATAACATTTACAAAAAACTTGAAATTACAATGGCTAAAAATAGATACACCTCTTATATTCACCCGCCATATGGGCTTGAATGTATGCTGGTACAAGCTATTCAACAGATGGATACCGATAAAAGTATTGAAATTTTAAACCAAATCAATTCCCTAGAACGAGCTCAGC
>JAJXYA010000145.1 GCA_021780795.1 Bacillota bacterium
CTATTCACTAAATTTCTAAGTACTTGACCATCCGCAGTATCTATAACAATAATTGTATAACCATTAACAACCATATCATGTGCCCAAGTAGACCCAAATCCTTCGCTTTTACCACTACCTTGCTTACCTTGACCAAATGTAGCAGTACATAGAGCATCATATACCTCTTTTAATGAGATTATTTTCCCCTCACCATCTTTAAAAGCTACAAGTGGAATACAAGCCAATGACCTTTTACCACGCTCTGTTACATAACCTATGCGTATATGGGGTATGTCGTCCTGGGTGAGTTCATAAGGTACATGGACATCCATAATGCTCTTACTTATTACTTCAGGAAATTCTTTTAATAGAGCTTCCCCTGGTAGTTGCATAAACTTCCCTGCTTCTTCTGTGCTCACCTTCATAGCTCTCGATACTAAACTAATAGGTTGGCGATTCTCTAAGGCTGCCACGTATTTAGGTACCCATTTTGAGGGTATGTCGGTCCTGGTTAACTCATTATCTGCCTTTATATCAGAAAAGGAGTTCGCTAGATTGTAGGCTGCAGACCTTGCCCGTACAGGGTCGTCGCTGTGTACTGCTATTCGTAGCCAAGCCTTTAATACTTCACTATCCTGCTTACGTTTCGTGGAGTTGTTTAAGCTTTCTTTTACACGCGTAGCTTCTAGATAGTGGGCTTCCTCTTTCCTGTAGCGTTTTACCCTTAGCTTAGCTTCTTTACTAATAGCAAATAGGTCTGCCAGTTCATACCTTAACTTATTAATGGCTTCAAGCATTATTCTAGCAGCTACGCCGCTGGCTCCTGTAGTTGGTACGTATCCTTTATCTAGTAGTTGATGTGCTACCGTAGCTTTTTTATACCATGCTTCCCGCTCATAAGGTTCTAGCATAGCGTCAAATACTGCTAGGTCGTCCCCGTCCAGTGTCCGCACAGCTGTTAGTAGGCTAGGTAGTGGGTAGTTGTTGCTTCTGTCTGTGTCTAAGCTAAACATAGGGTGCTTGCTGTAATGCAATTCTGTACAGAAAGCCCGTGTGGTATCTATCTTGGGTAGGCTATCTACTTTAATTATGTTTATGCCACTTGCGTATATCCCCTCGGCTTTTCTCACTATTTCCTGAGCTTTGTCATTTGGTACCAGTAAATAGAATCCTATTTCGTTTGCTTTCATAACTATTCGAAAATTACACCTATAAGGACTGCGGATCCTAAGAAGGGATCCGCTATTAAAAAGACTGTATAATTCCTTTTGGGGCCTATAGAAACTGGCCATTACTTCGGCTAATACATAAGCCTGGTTATTCCTTACACTCTTTGATGGTTCTACTTGGAATATAGTATAAGGGTCGGGTTCTTTGTAGAAGGCACGTTCCCATGGTATTACTATTTCAAACCCCAGTGCAGACTTAATTTTTTCTATAGGTGTAAGCTTCATACCCATAGCACACCTCGTAGCAACCAAAAGCCTATCCATGTCCAAAATAACAACTTCTTAGGTTTTTTAGCCCCTAACATTATTAACCATATTCCAGCTATAGTAACTATAAGTAATGGTACGTCTAGGTTGCCACTACTTACTAGGTGGTATATTCCTTCCCCTGCTTCTTTAAACCAGTTTACAGGATTAATCCAATAAACAAAGTTATCTACTTTATTACTTAGTGAGTCCACCTTTGTTTCTAGGGCCTTAATAGGATTGCCTAGCGCTACGGTTGTATAGGTTTTTAATAATAGTTCTTTCATCATTTACCCCCTACCCTTTATTTAGTTGGTCCCATACATCTATCTGCAAACTATCCCTTAGCGTAATGAACAGCATCGGTACCAGTAATATTGCTATATATCCTATTATGCCCTTTAAGATACGAGACTTCCACCCAGGTAGGTCCAGCTGCGCTTCTGCTATTCCCCATATAACTACACCCAGTCCTATCCAAAAGGACGCTTGCTGCATTAACTTAAGTATAGCTATTCCGCCGCCTGGTCTACTAGCTGCAAAAGCTGGTGCTGGTAAAAGTGTTAGGAATGCAACGTACCCTATAGCTATTAATTTTCTATATTTACTTATGCCTAGTAGTGTAATGTCTATTTTACTAACATAGTCTGCAGCTACTGTTCTTAAGACCTCTTTAGTAAATTTTGGATGCATATCTCTTTTAGTTACCCTCAATACTACAAGCTTCATTATTTGCCCCCTTTTTTTATTACTTTGTCCGCTATACCTACTGCTATACAAATAATGCCTACTGTGTAGAAGCTATACTTTAAGATTGTTAAAAGATTTGTCATAAATTTTTGACCTCCTGTATACTTATTAAATTTTAAGTCCATAATACAAATAATAATTAAAGAAAGGATGTGTATAATATGATCACTATAGGAATAGGTTTCTTAATGATGGGTTGGGGCTTAAATGCTTTTATATATTAAAATAAATTAGCTATATAGGTGTGTGGACTAGCATTATTTAATAACTCTTTGAATATAATGTTTTGAAGGAACACTTGCCGAGAAACATTATATTCAAAAACTTAAAAATTTAGCCAGTATGTGAACCTCTCAAAAGTCCATATCAATTAATTCATTGTTCTTATCACCGCAACTCTTATTCTCTTTTTTAGATATCTCCCCTCCTTTGATTGCTCTTAACGTATCCTTTATAAATCCGCTCATATTACTATGAGATATTATCCATTCATAAAGTTCCATGTCTTCTTTATTATTTTTAAAGCTCAAAGCTATAGGTTTTACTGCCATAACATTTCACCTACTTTTTGAAATCCTATGCTATTCGCGAATACAGGATTGTCAGCTACAAAAGAGTTAATATATCTTTTCTTAAAAGCTTTTTCAAAGAGCTTATATCCTCCACCTACTAATACTATCTTTTCTGTTCTGGAGGGAAACTTAATATTCATATCATCATTTATCTTTATGAAATTTCTTTTTAGTATCTCAGTTACAAAACTCAAATCAGTTTTTAAACCATCAACTTCTAAATATCCCCGGTCAAGTATTCTTTCTGCTGCTGAAATATCTAAGTCTAAACTATATGAAGCATTTAGTTTATCAGCAATATCTTTGTAAATATTGAGTGTTCCAACTGCAATAGTAGATGATACTTTTAGTTTTTTATCTACTATATATGCAATATCCGTAGTGCGACCACCTATATCAACTATAATTACATCATCAGTTGTACCGAGTGAGTAATAAGCTCCAACCCCTTCTGGGTACACTGTGAAATCAGTTATGATAATTTTTTTAGGTTCTCCATTAAGTTTTATTTCCCTTACTCTATTACTGAGGACTAAATCTGTTAGAGATTCTTTATTCGTTTTATATTGATTTATTGGTAAGCCACATACTATCTGTTGAAATACATCATTCTTAGAACTATTTAAAGCAATGCCAGTAAGTAGAAGTGGTAAAAAATTATCTTTTTTACTCTTATTTAATTCTGTTTCAAAAATTCCTTCTCCTATATAATAGATTTTATTCTCATACTCCAAACAGAGCTTTGAGCCTAAAAAATTTTCTTCTGAAGTAACTAAGCTTTTTATATTAGTACCAGGAAACTCTTTTATACTGTAGTTGCCTACATCAATTCCTCTTTTCATAATTCCTCCTAGTTTTTCTAAGTTCTTAGTATATCTTATGCTTAAAATATTGAAATGTTTCCTAATTTATTAATATTTTTCTTAAAATATTAGAAAAATACATAAAAAAATATGATACTATTCTAAGTACCATATTTCATGAATTGTTTTATTAAGTTTTGAGGCTATTTCTAGAGCTTTTTCTAAAGTAGGTCTGCTAAAATCTCTTTCATAACTGTAATATGATTTAATGTTAACATCAATTAATTTAGCAAACTCTTCAGGTTCCAACATATATTCTCTCATTCTAATTTTTTTGAGTCTATTTTTGACCCCCAAATATACCACCTCTTTAGTATTTTATGTAAGTATTTCCTGTTTGTTAAATAATTCCTTTATTGTAATGAAGAAAAATAAGACCGGAGCTTTTAAGGCCAAAATTGATGTCCACATTTTAAGCATGTTACTCTTACTTTTTTTGCTCCAATATTCCCGACCATTAACCCAAACAATCCCAAAGGAGTAAATGTTCCAGCAACAGCCTTTCCAATACCAAAACCTTTTTTATTACCAGATAAACTTGTTGAGCCACACTTAGGGCAACAAGCTAGCCCATTTTCATCTGCATTTTTCTTTCTTTCAGCAATTATTTCTTTTTTCTTCTCAGTACTATTATTCCATATTGCTGACTTAATTTCTAGATTCGTTTGCCATTTTGCCGGTTTCCCTCCTTTAGGATTAGGCACATTATTCTTGATTTCCGAAATCTTTTCCTTGTTATCCCTATCAATCAACAGCATATCCTTTCCC
>JAJXYA010000411.1 GCA_021780795.1 Bacillota bacterium
CAGCTAAAATTGCTCTTGAAAGAGCTGGAGTTCTTGCACAAGATTTGGATTTAATAATAGTTGCAACTATTAGTCCAGATATGTTTATACCATCAGTTTCGTGTTTAGTGCAAAGTAATTTAGATGCAGATAATGCTGCGTGTTTTGATATAAATGTTGCATGTTCAGGATTTGTATATGCATTAGAAATAGCAAATGGTATGATGAAGTCTATGAACTATAAAAATGCATTGATAATTGGAGCAGAAGTCCTTTCAAAGGTAATTGATTGGACAGATAGAGGAACTTGCATTCTGTTTGGTGATGGTGCTGGAGCAGCTGTACTTAAGCAAAGTGAAACAAAAGGTATTATTAAATCATATTTAAGATCAGATGGAAAAAAAGGAAATGCTTTAACTATAGGAGCAGCTGATTTTGATACTCCTTTTTCTAAAGAAAAAATATTAAAAGATAAATATATAAGAATGAATGGCAGAGAAGTATTTAAATTTGCAGTAGGTGCAATAGAAGAAGCTATAAATGAAGTTATTAAAGATACTAATGTTTCATTAGAGGAAGTTAAATATATAATTCCTCATCAAGCAAATTCTAGAATTATAGAATTAGCAGCTAAAAAATTAAATTTAAATATAGATAAGTTTTATTTAAATTTAGATAAAGTCGCAAATACATCATCAGCAACAGTGCCTATAGCTTTAAATGAAATGTATGAAAAAGGTTTATTAAATAAAGGTGATAAACTTATATTAGTAGCATTTGGTGGTGGGCTAACTTATGCCTCTACTTTAATTAAATGGTAGGAATATCAAAGTTTACGGAGGTAGAAGATTATGTTGTTCGAAGCAATTAGAGAAGTTATATGCGAACAATTAGGAGTTGAAAATGAAGAAGTAAAACTAGAAACAACGTTTGAAGAGTTAGGCGCTGATTCTTTGGATTTATTTCAAATAGTAATTGAACTTGAAGAAAAATATGATATACAAATAGAAGATGTTGAAGAATTAAAAACTATAAAAGATTCAGTAGATTATGTAGAAAAAATAAATAAAAAGAAGTAATGCTTTTAGAGAATATGAACTTATTTTTAACTTTTTACTAATGCAATTGATAAATACAAGTTATAATAGTAAAATTGATTTCATGTAGGTTATTTTACCTAGAATAGATTTAAGGTACATTCAAAAAAAAATTCCATTATTATGTTAAACATAGTATGGTAGGAGGAATTTGTTGTGGAAAAAAATAGAGTATGCGAACTATTAGAAATAAAATATCCAATATTTCAAGGGGCTATGGCAAGAATTGCAGATGCTTCATTAGCTTCAGCAGTAAGTGAAGCTGGCGGACTTGGAATAATAACAGGTGCAGCACCAACAGAATGGGTAAGAGAACAAATACAAAAAACTAAGAAAATGACTAATAAACCATTCGGTGTGAATATAATGTTGATGGCAGAAAATGCTAGTGAAATAGCAGACTTAGTATGTGAAGAGGGAGTATCTGTTGTTACAACTGGTGCAGGAAGTCCAGGAAAATATATGGAGAAGTGGAAGTCTCATGGGATAAAGGTTATTCCAGTAGTAGCCTCAGTTGCTCTAGCTAAAAGAATGGAGAAATCAGGTGCTGATGCAATTATTGCAGAAGGAACTGAATCAGGTGGTCATGTAGGCCAATTAACTACAATGACATTAGTACCACAAGTCGTGGATGCAGTAAGTATTCCAGTTATAGCAGCTGGTGGTATTGGTGATGGCAGAGGTGTAGCTGCATCATTTATGTTAGGATCTGAAGGAATTCAAGTTGGAACAAGATTCTTAGTAGCTAAAGAATGTACAATACATCAAAATTACAAAGATAAAGTATTAAAAGCTAATGATATAGATACAGAAGTGACAGGAAGATCAACAGGTCATCCAGTTAGAGTTCTTAGAAACAAACTTGCAAGAACATACTTGAAGTTAGAAAAAGAAGGAGCATCTATCGAAGACTTAGAAAAACTTGGAGCAGGCGCATTAAGAAGAGCAGTTGAAGATGGTGATGTTGATAATGGTTCCCTTATGTCAGGTCAAATAGCGGGACTTGTTAATAAAGAACAAACAAGTAAAGAAATAATCGAAGAATTATTTGAAGAAGCAAATGAAATATTTAAGCGTTTTGGAGGAAAACATGAATAGTAATAAAACTGCATTTCTTTTTCCAGGCCAAGGAGTTCAAACTATTGGAATGGCAAAAGAACTTTGTGAAAATATACCAGAATGTAAAGAAATTTTAGATCGTAGTGAAGAAATTTTAAATATGCCTATAAAAAAAATGATGTTTGAAGGACCGGAAGAACTTATTATTGCAACAGAAAATGCACAACCATTAATCGTTGTTGCTTCTCTTATTGCATTAAAAGCGTTAGAGATAAATGGTATTAAAGCAGATTATGCGGCAGGACTTAGCTTAGGTGAATATCCAGCGCTCATATATGCAGGAGCACTTTCTTTAGAAGAGGGATTACTACTTGTAAAAGAAAGAGGAAGAATAATGGGAAGCGCCCTTCCAAAAGGTTTAGGTAAAATGGCTGCTGTCCTAAAGCTAAATGATGAGAAGCTAAAGGAATTATTAGCTAGAGCAGGGGAATTTGGAATAATAGAAGGGGCTAACTTTAATTGCCCAGGCCAAATAGTTGTTTCAGGTGAAAACCAAGCAATAGATGAAGCTGTAAAGATTGCAAAAGAACTTGGAGGCCTTGGAATTCCTTTAAAGGTTAGTGGACCATTCCATAGTTCACTTCTTGAACCTGCAAGTGAAGAATTCTTTAATACTATAAAAACTGTAAATATTAAAGAACTTGATAAAACAGTATATTCAAATGTTAAGGGGCTTCCTTATGAAAAAGAAGATGATATTAGAGATCTACTAAAGAAGCACATAAGAACTTCTGTACTTTTTGAGAAAACAATAAAACATATGATAGATAGTGGTGTAGATACATTCATTGAAGTTGGACCAGGAAAAGCACTTAGGGGATTTGTTAAGAAAATCAATAAAAATGTAAATCTTTTAAATGTAGAAGATATGGAATCATTGAAGAATACAGTTGATACAATTAATAGTTAACAATTGTCAATTTTTAAATATAAATTGTCAATTATCAAGGAAGGAACAATTTGGAAGATAAAGTTGGAATAACTAAATATAAAATTTGGAACTTTACTTTTCGATTATCACTTTTCGCAAAATGATTTGAAAAATATATTTTATTAAAAATTTCGAAAGGATTTCAGCCACAATTGAGAATTGACCATTGAGAATTGACCATTGATAATTGATCATTGAGCATTGAAAATTGATCATTGATCATTGAATATAGGGAGGTAATTATTTATATGCTAAAAGGAAAGTGTGCTATAATTACAGGAGCATCAAGAGGACTCGGAAAAGCAATTGCTTTAAAGCTTGCATCTCTTGGAGTAAATATAGTTTTAAACTATAGAAGTAGCGAAAAAGAAGCAATAGACGTTGAAAATGAAATAAAAGAAATGGGTGTCGAAGTTCTAAGCGTAAAGGCAGATATTTCTAAGTTAAAAGAAGTTGAAAATCTTGTAGCAGTAGCTAAAGAGAGATTTGGAAATATTGATATTATGGTAAATAACGCTGGAATAACTAAAGACACATTAATACTTAGAATGAAAGAAGAAGACTTTGATAGTGTTATTGATGTAAACTTAAAAGGAGTATTTAACTGTTTAAAATCTATTACTCCAATTATGGTTAAGCAAAAACATGGAAAGATCATAAGTATTTCGTCAGTAGTTGGAATTTCAGGAAATGCAGGTCAAGTTAATTATGCTGCATCAAAAGCAGGTATAATTGGAATGACAAAGTCACTTGCTAAAGAAGTTGGTTCAAGAGGAATTACTGTAAATGCAGTAGCACCAGGATTTATTGAAACTGATATGACAGATGCTTTAGGCGATAAATTTAAAGAAGAAGCAAAGAAAAACATACCACTTAAAAGACTTGGAAGTGCAGAGGATGTAGCAAATGTTGTAGCATTCCTTGCAAGTGAAAGTTCAGATTATGTTACTGGGCAAGTTATTCAAGTTGATGGTGGAATGTTAATGTAATGGAGGAAGATTGGATTTATGGAAAGAAGAGTTGTTATTACAGGAATGGGAGCTTTAACGCCGATAGGAAATGATGTTGATACATTTTGGAATAATGCAAAGAGTGGAAAACTAGGAATAGATTTTATTACTTTAATAGATCACGATTTAATAGAAGTAAAAATTGCCGCAGAAGTTAAGGACTTTGATCCAGACACTTTAATAGGTAAAAAAGAATCTAAAAGACTAGATAGATTTGCTCAATTTGGGTTAGTTGCATCAGATGAAGCAATAAAGAATTCAGGAATAGATTTAGAAAAAGAGGATTTAAATAGATTTGGAGTAATGTTAGGATCAGGAATAGGTGGATTTGAAACTATTGAAACTGAATGCACTAAGATTGCTACTGGAAAATCAAAGAGAGTATCTCCATTTTTTGTTCCTATGACAATCATAAATTTAGGTGCAGGAAATGTAGCTATTAAACATGGATTAAAAGGACCTTGTACATCAGCAGTAACTGCTTGTGCTACAGGAACTAATAATATTGGAGATGCATTTAGAACTATAAAACATGGTTATGCTGACGTTATGCTTGCAGGTGGAGCTGAAGCTCCTATAACTAGACTTGGAGTTACTGGATTTAATAGTATGAAAGCTTTAAATACAGATAACAATCCTAAAAAAGCATCTATTCCTTTTGATAAGGATAGAAGTGGATTTGTAATGGGCGAAGGGGCAGGACTTGTAGTTCTTGAATCTTTAGAACATGCACAGGCGAGAGGCGCAAATATTATAGCTGAAATTGTAGGGTATGGTTCAACTTGTGATGCATATCATATTACTTCACCAGCACCGGATGGTAGTGGAGCTGCAAGAGCTATGTTAGATGCTTTGAAAGAAGCTGGAATTAAACCAGAGCAAGTTTCTTATATAAATGCGCATGGAACTTCAACACCATTAAATGATAAATTTGAAACAGCTGCAATTAAGACAGCATTTGGAGAAGATGCATATAAGATTCCAATATCTTCAACAAAATCTATGACTGGTCATCTTCTAGGAGCGGCAGGAGCAATTGAAGCAATAATATGTGCAAAAGCTCTTCAAGAAGGATTCATTCCACCAACAATTGGATATGAAACAAAAGATGAAGAATTAGATTTAGATTATGTACCTAATGTTGGAAGAAAACAAGAATTAGAATATGCACTTACAAATTCATTAGGATTTGGTGGTCATAATGCAACTTTACTTTTAAAGAAGTGGAAGTAATAGATTAGATTAAAAAGTAAGAAACAAAGATACTTAACTTTTAAGTTATATTTATACGGTAAAGTAATAATTGTCAATGTTCAATGCTCAATTTTCAATTGTTGATAATTGAGCATTGAGTATTGATAATTAATAATTAAATTACTAAGTATTAAGTATAAATTTTAAGATAAGTATCTATAAGTTTTTTGAAGATGTCTTAATTATAGGAGGATATATTTATGGAATTTGAAAATATTAAAGAATTGATTCAATTAGTTGATTCTTCAAGTTTGGCTTTTTTTGAGCTTGAATGTGGCAATGACCATATAAAAATGGATAAATCATTAAGCAGAGGGCTATCAGATAATAATTTGACTAACTTAAGTAATACTAGTAAGGTAAATAATGTGGATAACATGAATACTGTAATAAATTCAGTTAGTTCAATAGAAAAATCAGAAACTAATGATGTAAAGATTGAAACTTTAAAAGATACTGGAAAAGAGATAGTTATAGAAGATAAGAATATAAAAGTTATAACATCTCCAATGGTAGGAACATTTTATTCTTCCGCATCACCAGAAAGCCCAACTCTTGCAGAAGTTGGAAATACAGTTTCTAAAGGCAATGTTATTTGTATAATAGAAGCTATGAAGCTTATGAATGAAATAGAAAGTGATTTTAATGGAATAGTTGTTGAACGTTTAGTTAATGATGGAGATATGGTAGAATACGGTCAACCATTATTTAAAATTAAGGGGGAATAGACTTTGCTTAACATAAAAGAAATAAAAGAAATTTTACCTCATAGATATCCATTTTTATTAGTTGATAGAGTTATTGAAATGGAACTAGGAGAAAAAAAATTTGTAAGAGCATACAAAAATGTTTCTGCAAATGAAGAATTTTTTAATGGACATTTTCCAGAAGAACCAATTATGCCTGGAGTATTACAAATAGAAGCACTAGCTCAAGCAGGCGCAGTTGCTCTACTATCAATGGATGAATTTAAAGGAAAAATACCATTATTTGCAGGTACAAATAAAGTTAGATTTAAACGTAAAGTTGTACCAGGAGATAAATTAGATTTATATTGTGAAATTATAAAAATCAAAGGACCAATAGGTATTGGAAAAGGAATTGCAACAGTTGATGGAAAATTAGCTTGTGAAGCTGAAATACTTTTTGCTATAGGATAGGTGATAAAAATGTTCAAAAAAGTGCTAATTGCCAATAGAGGAGAAATTGCAGTAAGAATAATTAGAGCGTGTAGGGAAATGGGAATAAGTACAGTTGCTGTTTATTCAGAAATAGATAAAGAAGCACTTCATACGCAGTTAGCAGATGAAGCTGTATGTATTGGACCTGCAATGCCTAAAGACAGTTATTTAAATATAACTAATATTTTAAGTGCATGTGTTTTAACTGGTGCAGATGCTATACATCCAGGCTTTGGATTTTTATCAGAAAATCCAAAGTTTGCAAAAATGTGTAGACAATGCAATATAAAATTTATAGGTCCTGATTATGAAACAATTGAATGGATAGGAAATAAAGCTAAGGCTAGAGAAATCATGAAGTCTTGTGGAGTTCCAGTAGTACCAGGGTATGAAGGGAAAATAAGAGATGAAGCACATGCCTTAGAACTAGGAAAAAACATTGGATATCCTGTAATGATAAAAGCAGCAGCAGGTGGCGGTGGAAAAGGAATAAGAATTGCTAATAATGATGAAGAATTCTTGATGGGATTTAAAACAGCTAAAGCAGAAGCGAAAGCTTGCTTTGGAGATGATACATTATATTTAGAAAAATTTGTTCAAAAACCAAAACATATTGAATTTCAAATATTAGCTGATGAGTATGGCCATGTAATACATTTAGGTGAAAGAGAATGTTCAATGCAAAGAAAAAACCAAAAGGTTTTAGAAGAAGCTCCATCTAATGTATTAAATGAAGAGTTACGTGCTAAAATGGGTGAAGCTGCAAAGATGGCAGCTCTTGCGGTAGATTATAAAAATGCAGGAACTATAGAATTTTTATTTGATAAAGATAATAATTACTATTTTATGGAAATGAATACGAGAATACAAGTAGAACATCCAATTACTGAGATGATTACAGGCATAGACTTAGTAAAAGAACAATTAAAGATAGCATCAGGGGAAAAGTTGGAGTTTAAACAAGAAGACATAAAACTTACAGGTCATGCTATAGAATGTAGAATTAATGCAGAAGATCCAGAACATGATTTTAGACCATGTCCAGGAAAAATAGAAGAACTTTGTATTCCCGGTGGTTTGGGCGTAAGAATAGATTCAGCAATATTTTGTGGATATACAATACCACATTGCTATGATTCTATGATAGCTAAGGTAATCACTTTTGGAACAGATAGAAATGAAGCTATTGTAAAAATGCATAGAGCCTTATCAGAATTTGCAGTAGGTGGAGTAAAGACTAACATTAATTTTGAACTGTCTATACTTGAAGCTAAAGAATTCTTAGAAGGAGATTATGATACTTCATTTTTATCAGAAAAGATGGTGAAGAAGAATGCTTAAGGATTTATTTACGAAAAGGCAATATGCAACGGTTAAACCTTCAGTAATAAAGAAAAGCGTTGCTGAAGCTGAAGAAAAGCCTACTATTCCTTCAGGAATGTGGACTAAATGTGATAAGTGTAATGTAGTGATTTATGGAGAAGACTTAGAAAATGCTAAGTATGTTTGTACATCTTGTGGTCATCATTTTAGATTAAATGCAAAAAAAAGAGTAAGAGCATTTTTTGATAAAGATACTTTTAAAGAATTTTGGAATGATTTAAAAACTACAAACCCGCTAAATTTTGAAGGTTATGAAGAAAAACTAAAAAGTGGAAAGTCCAAAACAGATAGCACCGAAGCAGTTGTTACTGGTGTTGGACAATTAAATGGATTAGATGTAGCCTGTGCAATTATGGATAGTTTTTTTATGATGGGAAGTATGGGAACCGTAGTTGGAGAAAAGATTACAAGGCTTGTAGAATATGCTACAGAAAATAGATTACCAGTTGTAATCTTTACAGCATCAGGTGGTGCCAGAATGCAAGAAGGAATTTTTTCACTTATGCAAATGGCAAAAATAAGTGCAGCACTTGCAAGACATGATGAAGCTGGTCTTTTATATATTTCAGTACTTACAGATCCCACAACTGGAGGCGTAACAGCAAGTTTTGCCATGGAAGGTGATATTATTCTAAGTGAACCCGATGCACTAGTTGGATTTGCAGGAAGAAGAGTAATTGAAAATACAATAAAAGAAAGTCTTCCAGATGATTTTCAAAAAGCAGAATTTTTACTACAAAAAGGTTTTGTTGACAGTATTGTTGAAAGAAAGAACATGAGAGCATGTATATATAAAATTCTTATTTTACATGGGGTGAGAAATAATGGATAAAGACTTTATAAAGATAAATACAACGCCATGGGAAAATGTTGAAATTGCAAGGCATAAAGACAGACCGACTGGAAAATACTATATAGAAACTGTATTTAAAGATTTTATTGAATTTCATGGTGACAGATCTTTTGGAGATGATAAGTCTGTAATTGGAGGCATTGCATCATTTAATGATATAAGTGTTACAGTTATTGCAATAACAAAAGGTTCAAATACTACTGAAAATATTGAAAGAAATTTTGGAATGCCAAATCCAGAAGGATATAGAAAAGCATTAAGGCTTATGAAACAAGCTGAAAAATTTAAAAGACCTGTAATTTGTTTTGTGGATACACCAGGTGCATTTCCAGGTATGGGCGCAGAAGAAAGAGGTCAAGGGCAAGCTATAGCAAACAATCTTTTTGAATTAAGTAGATTAAAAACTCCTATAATTTCTATAATTACAGGTGAAGGTGGAAGCGGAGGAGCATTAGCTTTAGCAGTAGCTGATAGAATTTTTATGCTAGAACATTCTGTATACTCAATTCTTACACCAGAAGGATTTGCTTCAATATTATGGAAAGATGCGTCTAGAGCAAAAGAAGCAGCAGATGTTATGAAAATTACTGCCAAAGACTTAAAAGGTTTTAACATAATTGATGATGTTATAAAAGAACCCAGAGGTGGAGCTCATAAAAATCCAGCTAAAGCAGCTGATGGTATAAGGCTGAGTATATTAGATTCTCTAAAAGAATTAAAAGAAAAAGACTTAGATACTTTAATTAATGAAAGATATAATAAATATAGACAAATGGGTAACTTCTATTAATTATTTTTTTAAAATATCAAATATTGTATGCTATTTTATTTACAATGTGCATATAATATCGTATAATGTATATAATATTATATGATAGGAGATGATTTCATGTCAAAAACTATAAACGTTAATATACGCATAGATGAAGAACTAAAGAAACAAGCAGAACAACTTTTTAGTGAGTTAGGGATGAATATGACAACTGCATTTAATGTATTTGTACGTCAATCTATTCGTAATAGAGGTATTCCATTTGAAATTACTGCTCGTAATGATGATTTTAATAGTGACTATAATCAACAAGTCTTGAAACAATCTATTGAACGTCTTGAACAAGGAAAAGGAACAGTTCATGAATTGATAGAGGTAGATTGATGCTGAAAATTTGGGATGATGTTGCTTGGGAAGACTATATATATTGGCAGACACAAGATAAAAAAACATTAAAACGTATTAATCAGATTATAAAAGATATTGAGAGAAATAGATATGATGGAATAGGTAAACCAGAACCATTAAAAGGTGATTATTCTGGTTTCTGGAGTAGACGTATTGATGATAAAAATAGGTTTATTTATAAGATAGATGATAATAGTATAAAGATTGCTCAATGCAAGACTCATTATGGAGATAAATAGTATTAGGAGTATCAGAAATGGTACTCTTTTTTATACTTTCTATATCATAATAAGTTTTAAATATGTTAACAACATTTATTTAAAACACTCATTATGGAAATAAAATTTAATAGTTGATGTTGTTATAATTTTTAGGCACATGAAAATAAATAACAAGTCCTAAGTTGCCATGAATATTTTTCATTTTTTGATTGGGCCTAATTATAAGAATAAAAAGAAGGTATAGTATTTTAATAATTGACAATGGATGGTTGAAGCAATTAATTGAAGTACCATTGGATTAAGAAGTATCTATGATATAATCATTATTATAAAGCATATGTGATTTGTTATTTTCTTTCATATGCATAAATTAAAAGTTCAAGGTGGTGTATTTTTATGGTTATGCAGAAAAGGTTTAATAGCACAGGGGTTTGTGTTTCAAGAAAACATTATATGGTTGATATAAGTAATAAACTTGAACAAATAAAAAAGCTTATAGATAATGAATTTTATTTTACAATAAATAAGCCTAGACAGTATGGGAAAACAACGACTTTAAATGAAATAAATAATGCATTAAAGAACATGTATTTAGTCATAAATTTAAGTTTTGAGGGAATTGGTGATATTGTATTTCAAGATGAAAAAAGTTTTTGTAATAAGTTTTTGAAATTAATGGTTAAAGAATTAAATTTTGTAGATAAAGAAGAAAGTGAAAAATTAGCTAATTTAAGTTTGGATATTCATGATATTGAAGAATTATCAGAAGCAATAACAAAATTTGTGGAGAATGCTAAAAAGGAAGTAATTTTGATTATAGATGAAGTAGATAAAAGTTCAAATAATCAATTGTTTTTAAGTTTTATTGGTATGCTTAGAAATAAGTATTTAGCTAGAGAGATTGGACGGGATTTCACTTTTAAAAGCGTTATTTTAGCAGGATTATATGATGTTAAAAGTTTAAAATTGAAAATTAGAAGTGAAGAGGATGGAAAATTTAACTCTCCATGGAATATTGCTGTAGATTTTAATGTGGATATGAGTTTTTCGCCAAATGAAATAAGTACAATGTTAAATGAATACTGCATTGAAAATTCTCTTTCAATGAATATAGATAAACTAAGTGAAGAATTATACTTTTTTACAGGTGGATATCCTTTTTTAGTTAGCAGGATATGCCAAATTATTGATGAAAAAATTTACGAAGCAGATAAAAAACCTTGGAATATTGAAGATATTCAAAATGCAGTTAAGATGATCTTAGAAGAAAAAAATACTTTGTTTGATAGCTTGATTAAGAATTTAGAAAATAATAAAGATCTTTATGATTATATTGAAGACATAATAGTAAGAGGAAATGATAAAGGTTTTAATAATTATAATCCAGTCATTGAACTTGGAAACACTTATGGTTATTTTAAAAATAATAATGGGAAAGTAGCTATATCCAATAAGATATTTGGAGAAATAATATATAGTTATATGATATCTAAGCTCGAAAATAATTATAGTAAAATGGATGCTTATAATTTTAAAGGAGCATTTATTAAAGAAAATGGAGAATTAGATATAGAAAAAATCCTAAAGAAATTTCAGCAATTTATGAAAGAACAATATTCCTCGAAAGATAAGGAATTTGTAGAGTATCATGGAAGATTATTATTTTTAGCGTTCATAAAGCCAATAATCAATGGAACAGGATTTGATTTTAAGGAAGTTCAAGTTTCAGAAGAAAAAAGATTAGATGTAGTTATAACCTATA
This sequence comes from Bacillota bacterium, assembly GCA_021780795.1. Next base: position 11,971 of record JAJXYA010000411.1, read on the forward strand.
ACAGTTTTAAGTATATAATTGAAATGAAAATTTGGAGGGGATTAAAATATCATGAAGATGGAGTCAAACAACTTTGTGATTATTTAGATATACATGATTTAAATAAAGGATACTTGCTAATTTTTAATTTTAATAAGAATAAAGAATTTAAAGAAGAAAGAGTGAGTGTTGAAGGAAAAGATATTTTTGAAGTTTATGTGTAGGAAATTATGAATGTGAAATAAATCAAGGAGTGTGTGTAGGATGGAAAGTAATAGTACAATAGTTGCTAAAATTGCAACTAAGATGGCTATATGTAATAGAAATGAAGAAGATGATTTGAAGAGGTTTTATAATGAACAAGGGATAAAGGTTACAGCGGTAAATGTAGGAGGTAATATTAATTCATCTGTATCTAAGATATTAGAGAGTGCTTTAGTTGCAGCAAAAAGAAATGAATTAATAAGAGATGAACATTTACATGAAGGGGCTGTTATAGGTGCAACTAGAGACGCAATAATTCAGGCTTCTTCTAGAGCTAATGGCCTAAATGTCGGAGGTAAAATAGGTATAGCAAGACGTGGTGAACATATATCAGTTTGCATATTTTTAAGCATTGGATTATTACACTTGGATGAAGTAGTTATTGGAATAGGACATAGATCTTTACCGATATAGATAATGGTAGTAAGGAGAATGAACATGAAGAGTATAAACTATGAAGATATGATATTGAAACAATTTTGTATGCATTTGCAAATAAATTTTTAGCGGGTAGAGATTTAAAAAAAATAGAGGAGGAACTTAGTATGACTGAATTAGGTAAAGGTTTAATGGAAAGAGGAGAAAATAAAAAAGTTATTGAAATAGTTAAAAATTCAATAAAAAATGGATTAGATAATCAAATGATAAGCTCGATAACAGGGCTAACAATTGAAAAGATTCAAGGAATAAGAGAAGCTATCGAATATGAAGAGTAAATTAGTGTGCATAAAATAATGTAACAATAAAAAAATAAGTCAATTGATTAGGAATGGGGGACAAAAGCATGCCCCTTATTTCTAGTTTGGTATACACATTCAAAATATAAGTGTAATTTGGACATACTTATATAATATTTATATTAAAAAATTAAAAAACACTTAAAATCAGCGAAGGTGAACTTTACAACTATTTTAAATTATGATATTATAACTTAAAAGATTTATAAATTATTGTCAATTTATTTGAGCATTTATTATAAATATACGTATATATTTATAATAGTAGTATTTGGGTTATGTGTATAATCTAGGAGTATAGTAGGGAATTGACAATGATAAGAATAATAGGAGGATAGGATTATGGTAGGAAAAAGAAAGTTAGCAATGTTATTATGTACGGTTTTAGTTGGAGGAATCCTTGCAGGATGCGGAAAAAGTGCGACAGATTCTAAAGGCGGAACTACAGCGTCATCAGAAATGAAAAATATTGGAGTTGTACAATTAGTACAACATGATGCTTTAGATGCATCTAATAAAGGCTTTGTTGATGGATTAAAAGAAAAAGGATATGAAGAAGGAAAAAATATTAAAATTGAACAACAAAATGCTCAAGGTGAACAAGCTAATGCACAAACTATTAGTAAACAATTTGTAGATGCAAAAAAAGATTTAATTTTTGCAATTGCAACACCAGCAGCTCAAGCAGCATATAATTCTACTAAAGATATACCAATAGTATTTACTGCAGTAACAGATCCAGTAAAAGCAGAAATCGCAAAAGATTGGAAGAGTTCAGGCACTAATGTTACAGGTACATCGGATAAAGTTCCTGTGGACAAGCAAATAGAATTATTAAAGAAATTAATTCCAAATGCTAAAACTGTAGGAGTAATTTATAGTACTTCAGAAACAAATTCAGTGGTTCAAGTTGATGAACTTAAAGCTGCAGCATCAAAACAAGGACTAGCAGTAAAAGAAATTGGAGTTACTACTGTAAATGAAATAAATCAAAACTTATCAAGTGCTCTTGGAGATATTGATGTATTATACACACCAACAGATAATATAGTAGCTTCAGGATATGCATTAGTAGGTAAACTTTGTGTAGAAAAAAATATTCCTATTATAGGTGCAGAAGAAGCCATTGTAACTAAAGGTGGTCTTGCATCAATAGGTATAGATTATTATAAATTAGGAAAAGAAGCAGGATTTAAAGCTGCTGAAGTATTAGATGGAAAGAAACCTTCAGACGTTGAAATAACTACATTAAGTGATATGTCATTTACTATAAACACAGATGTTGCGAAGAAGTTAAATATAACAATTCCACAAGATATAGAAGCAACTGCTAAAAAGGTAACTGGAGGCGTTGAGTAGTGGGTGTTTTAATTAACATTTTAGAACAAGGACTACTATTCTCAATTGTTGCAATTGCAGTATATATAACTTACAAGATATTAGATTTTCCGGACATGTCCGTTGATGGTACTTTTCCTATGGGAGCTGCTATTTCAGCAGCTCTACTAGTACAAGGTGTTAATCCATGGCTTAGTATTATTGCAGCAGCTATTGGAGGCGCAATAGCTGGCGCAATAACAGGAATTTTACACGTTAAGTTTAAAATTGATAATTTAATGGCTGGAATACTTGTTATGATAGGATTATATTCAATAAACCTAAGAATAATGGGAAAAGCAAATGTTCCTTTATTCAATACACCAAATGTATTTAAATTAGGAATACCGACTATGGTTATTATTATAGTATTACTTGCTATAGTAAAAATATTGCTTGATTTATATTTGAAAACAAAATCAGGATTTTTACTTAGAGCAGTAGGAGATAATGAACAAGTAGTATCTTCAATTGGAATTAATAAAGATATGGTTAAAATATTAGGACTTGTAATAAGTAATGCACTAGCTGCATCAGCAGGAGCATTAATGGCTCAATATCAAGGGTTTAGTGATGTCGGAATGGGAACAGGAACTGTTGTAATGGGTCTTGCTGCAGTAATTATTGGAAGTTCATTATTTGAAAAAATATCTTTTGTAAAAGCAACTACACTATCAATATTTGGTGCAATTATTTACAAAGGTGCAATTGCCCTTGTTTTAAAATATGGAGGAGTAATAGGATTAACTGCTAATGATTTAAAATTAATGACAGCAGTAATTGTAGTTATAGCACTATGTTCTAACAATGGAATTTTTAAATTCAAGAAGAAAAAACTTGTGGAAGGTGGTGCACAAGAAGATGTTAAGTGTAAGACAACTATCCAAGGTATTTAATCCAAACACTATAAATGAAAATAGAGTTTTTGATAGATTATCTTTAGATGTTAAACAAGGAGATTTTATAAGTATTATAGGTTCAAATGGAGCAGGTAAATCAACCTTGTTAAATATGATATCTGGAACAATTGAAGCAGATTCAGGATCTATATTATTAGATGGCAATGAAGTAATTAATAAACAAGAGTATATTAGATCAAAATCTATTGGAAGAGTATTTCAAGACCCGTCTAAAGGGGTCGCACCTAATATGACTATTTTAGAAAACATTTCCCTTGCAGATAATAAAGGCAAAACTTTTGGTCTTGGATTTGGAATAAATAAAAAAAGAATAGATTATTATAAAGAAATGGTAAGTGAACTTAATTTAGGGTTAGAAGATAAAATTTATAATAAAGTATTACTTTTGTCAGGTGGACAAAGACAAGCGTTAACACTACTTATGGCTGTAATGTCAAAACCAAAGCTATTATTACTAGATGAACATACTGCAGCCTTAGATCCTAAGACTTCAGAAACGATAATGGATATAACTAGAAGTATTGTTAAAGATAGTGGAATAACAACACTTATGGTTACGCATAATCTTAAACATGCTCTTGAAAATGGTAATAGACTTTTCATGATGCATAGAGGTCAAATATTGGTTGATATTAAAGGAGAAGAAAAAGAAAAATTAGATACTAATAAACTTCTTGGACTTTTTGAAAAAGCCAATGGATCAGATGCTTTAAGTGATAGAACTTTATTTGGATAAACCACACTTGTGGGTATAATCCGCCGAAATAAGGAGCATGCGTTTGTTACGGTTGCTGAAGATTTTGATGGGTGCTTCTAAGATCACAAGTTGTACCCAAAGTGCTAGCTTCAAAGGCAAGCTTTGAACAAGCACATTTGGAACAACTTATAATCTAAGAAGTACAGCCATCAAAATCCTCTGATGTAACATTGAACAAAAGCATGCTCCTTATTTCTGGTTTGAGTACATATTTTGAGTATAAGTGTATATGATTAGCGGGTTGTGTTAGATAAATAAAATCGTTTTTATAACATCACCCCTGAGACCGCATTATTGGCGCATATTCTGAAGAATATATATGGTGAACCATATATATTGTAATATTCTTCACCATATATATGGTAATATGGTTCTCCATACATATGGTAAACCATATTAGAATATGCAGTATTTAGCATATATCTGATGCAGAATATATGTTACATTGACTTGTTATTTTCTCTTTCACGTTCCTAAGAACTAGCACAACTGGTTGATTATGGTCTATATATTGCATTGGGACGCTTCGTAAAAATAAATGAAGAAGATAAATTAAGTAGTAAGAAACTTTTGAATCTGCTACTTAATTTTTTTGTATCTGGAAAATAAAAACAAATAGAATATAGTTTGGAATATTATGAAGCTTGATTAGAATGCTTAGTCTATGAACAGATTAAACATTCTTTAGTTCTATGTTTTATAATTAGCAGTTTTCAGGTTATAAAATGTTTTTTACAAGTAGAATCAAATTCAAAGTACTTAATAAAGGCATTTTATGTTATAATGTTAATTGTTGAATAATTTTGACATGAATTGATGATTTAGGGGGAAGATTATGTTGAAGGCAATTAACCAATGGACATCACAAAAAATTATAGAGCCGGAAAAGGTTACTTTTGTATCCAAAACAGCTTTTAGTGTAGATGGAAATTTGGTAGAATTTAAAGGTCAAAAAAATATTGGTTATGGAGAGTTTGAAATATGAATGAAGAAATTATAAGAAATGAAGAAATTATAAAGATTGAAGACATAATAGATATATTGATGAAAAGATGGAAAATGATACTTTCAATAACATTGATAGCAACATTAACATGTGGAATTATTAGCTTTTTTGTAATTGCACCTAAGTATGAAGCAAGTACAAAGGTTTTTGTAGGAAAAGAAAATACTAAAGATCAAAATTATAATAATAGTGATATTCAAATGTATCAGCAACTATTAAAGACATATGCTGGAGTAATAACAACTAATGATTTAGTTGAAAAAGCTATTGGTACAGCAGGATTAAATATAACTTCAGAGAAAGTACTAGGAGGATTAACAGTTACACCAAGTGCAAATACTCAAATTTTAGAAATAAAGTATATAAGTGCAGATAGAATATTATCTAGGGATTTGGTTGATGCAGTTACAACTCAATTTATAGAAACATCTAAAGAACTTATACCAAATGGAAATGTTAAGATAATAGAAAGCGTAAAAATGCCAGAAAGTCCAGTTAGTCCAAATAAAAAGTTGAATATAGCTATTGCATTTTTACTTGGACTTATGATTAGTGTTGGGTTAGCATTTTTATTGGAGTTTATGGATAATACATTTAAAACAAAAGAACAATTAGAACAAATATTAGGAATACCTGTTATTGGTGCAATTCCTGATGACTTGGATTAAGGGGGGGCATGAAAAATGTTTACGGCAAAAAAATTACATAAAGCAGTAGCAACGCAAGCATATAAAGGTTTTGTAGTTGAACAAAAACCAAAATCAATAGTATCAGAAGCATATAGGACTTTAAGAACAAATATACAATACTCATCATTTGACAAACAA
>JAJXYA010000147.1 GCA_021780795.1 Bacillota bacterium
ATACTATTTAATGTTTCAACTTGAACATCTACATTTTTTTATCATTTCCCTTATTGAGTCTAATCGTGTTATAGACTTAAGCGGTTAATAACTAGTCACATTGACAGCTATTAACCGCTTATTTTTAATCTTTTTTCTTTAAATAGCATTCTTCTACTGCTATCAGCTTTTTTTATATTATCCCTAGATCTTAAATTAATCAGTTATTTTCCCACTCTCCATTAGAACCAACATAATATCCATCAATATATGTGTCGTGTTCCATTGCTCCTGACTCATTTAAATAATACCACTGTCCGTCAGTGTCTTGAAACCATCCTGTCTGCATAGTTCCTGAATTATTTAAATAGTACCAATTTCCATCTGTATCTTTAATCCATCCAGTCTGCATTTCCCCTGACTTATTTAAATGATACCAATTTCCATCTGTACTCTTAATCCATCCAGTCTTCATATCTCCTGATTGATCTAAGTAATACCATTTACCATTTTCATCTTTAAACCAGCCAGTATTTACTGTACCATCCTTTGATAAATTGTACCATACTCCATTTTTTTGATGCCAGCCATTTTTTGCTTCATTGGTTGTTTTGCTATCTTGATTAGACTGATTGCTATTAGCTGTATTTGCGTCTGTGCCTGAGCTTGTACTATCACTGGATGAAGAATGATGTGATGAAGAACTTGAAGATGAATTAGTAGTATTAATTAATAATTTAACATCATTATTCTCATAAACAAGATTTACTGTATAATTGCTTGGCAAACCTGTTGTATCAATTGATGAAAATCTACTATTCTGGCTATTGCTCTTAAAAGTTATTATAGTCCTATTATTATCTGGTACATAGCCATTACTAAAATCTAATTTTAATTTACCTCCAAATGCTGCATTACCATCAATTTCAAATACATCATTTTTACTTCCAATAGATAGTTCAAGAGTACTGCTTCCTGATTGTGTATAATTGCTCCTTACATCTACTGTTCCATCTACATTTTCTAAAAGTGAACCGCCATTATTTGCAACACTTCCAGCTCCAAAAGCTGTAGTTGAATCTGCTTCAAGTGTTCCTTGCTGAATTTGAGTACCTCCACTATAAGTATTATCTCCACTTAGCTTTAGAGTTCCAGTTCCTTCTTTTACTAAAGAACCATTTCCTGAAATATCATTCCGCCAGTTGTCTGAAGCATTAAAACCTCCTTTAGCTGCATTCATGTTAACTGTAACAGCAGTATTAAAAACACCATAACCATCTGCCGCTGAAAAAAGATTAAGACGTCCCCAGCCTTCAGCATCATCTAATAATGGATATCCAGATGGCAGACCAGTTGTATATAATACATCACGTCTTTGATTTGCATCTAAATATGGAAGACGTGTTTCTAAAAGTACTTCTGCTCCTTTTGGTACCACCATTGGTTTAGTTATATCTCCTGTTTGGGCAAAGCCGTAAGTTAATCTCTTAATATAGTCTGCTTTGTTCTTTCCATAGTCACTAAATCTATCATTTGATGTACCTGCTTGTGTGAAAAGTTTAGCCTGTGCATCATTATATGCAGCAGCTTTTAAATTTGCATTAGCTGGATCATTTAAAGCAGCTGCAGCAAGTGCTGTGCCAATTATGCGTCCTCCCATTACATCAAGAGGTGAATGCATACCAGCTTTAATTCTATCATTACCAAGCTCTGATGCACGTGTAAGCATTTCCTGAAAACGTTCCGGTGCAGCATAACTCAATCCTATTGACGCCAAATATGCAGCATTTGTGTGTCCACTTGGGAAACCACCATCCTTATTGGGATTAGTACTTTCTTCTGGGACTAATGTTGGAAGCACTTTTACATTGGAACTCCATCGATATGGACGCATATATTGGTAAAAATATTTTGATGGATTACCACTAGCTGCACCACCACGCAAAGTATCTACTAATTTAACCATATTTCCAAGCTGAGAATTTTCATCTGCCCAAGGTAAATTATCGCCATAATTGTCACTATATTGTATTGTTGCAGCATCTGCTGGTACTATACGCGGAATTGAAGTGTGTGCATCAGCAAGTGTTCTAAACAAATCAGTATAGTTTCCAAGACCATCTGTAACACTGTAGCTTTGATTTGTACGATCATCTAAATAAACCTGAGCTAATCCACTAGTTGTAGAAACAGCAGCAGAAGTAGTATTTCCACTTGTCATATCAATTACAGTATCAATATTATGTGTATGTACATCATTCTTTAATACTGTACCACTATTCCACTCATTTCCATTTGATATACCTGATACTGGCTTAAAAATTTTAAGAAATTCAGATAAGGCCCCAACTGCCGGATTAGCTGAAGGTGAAGTATTTCCTGGTTTATATCCTCCTGAATTTTGTTGATATGTATCAATAAAATATCCATATGGTCCCGGATTAGGAGTAAGATTATCATCTGCAAAAGCTATAGTTGGTATAAGGCTTTGTGATATAGTAGCAGCTAAAACTAAAGGTATAATTTTTTTATTAAAATTCATTTTATTCGTACCTCGCTTAATAAATTTTGTTTATGAATTAATTCCACGAATAAAATTCTATAGTTTTTTTATTATACCCAAATTACATTATGGTAAATTTTATGTTAAATCCCATCTTCTTTTCCATTATAATTAAGCATTTATCTATTACAGAACCATATACAAAAACTTAATTAAAAAGAACATACTTTATTTAAATATGCTCTTGAAGTTAGATTGCTATTGGTAGTGAGTCCACATTCTTAAAACTTTAATTATTTTTTCATTTTCATAAACATCATATACTAATCTATGCTGTATATTTATTCTCCTGGAATAAAACCCTTATCAAACTCCCCAACAAGCTTTTCATATGGTTGGGCCGTTTGATAAGGGTTTTCTTTTATTATTTTTAGGAGTTCTTTTGCCTTCTCATCCAAGTTACAAGATTCTAACTTATTAGCATCCTTTTGAGCTTGTTTAGTTAGAGCTATTAATTATCCCATCCTATATCCTTAAAAGATTTGCACTCGTTAATAGGTTCTTTGGATCGATCCAAAATGCTTTCTCTCATTCCTGGTATTTATAAAAGATATAAAGTTTCTTGTATTGCGGACCAATCTTCTAAACTTATCATTACTACATCGCCTTTTTTGCTGGTTATTTGCACAGGTTCTGAATTTATAATCGTTTGCTCTATTATATTAAATATATCTTGTCTGGCATTAGTAACAGGAACTGTTTTCATAATCAATCATCCTTTGTATATATTAGTATAATGTACATCAATCAATTTAAAATTTATTTTTACTTTTGTAATCACCTTTTATATGTTGCAGAAAAAATCCCCCTCGAATCCGTATTCCTTCGTTCATTTCCTTAAAGTTTGCCGACAGATTAGGGCTAAGGACAGTCGTATTCATTACCACTTACATCGTCAATATTTAATCGGAAAGACACGAAAGTTTGACGAAATATATTAGAGATAAGGAGCAAATGGAATAAAAAAAATAGAATTAAGTTTTACCTTAATCCTATCACTTTTTAATCCCTTTCATCCCTTCAACTATCACCGTTTCGTCAAGATTTATCAGAATCGGCAGGGTTTATGGGGTGGCTACACTTACGATATAGCAGAACCACTGTCTCCACATGCTTAGTCATAGCAAACATATCCACAGGTTGCACCTCTACTGTTCTATAACCGAGCCCATCCAAATGCTTTAAATCTCTAGCCAAAGTACTAGGATCACAGGATACATATACTACTCTTTCAGGTTTTGCTTCTCCTATTGCATCTAGTAATTTAGTATCACACCCTTTTCTTGGTGGATCTACAACTATTAAATCTGGCTTAACTCCCTCTTTTATTAGTCTTGGTATTACTTCTTCTGATTTACCTACATAAAATTCAGAATTAGCTATTTCATTTTGCTCAGCATTAACTTTTGCATTTTCTATTGCTTGTTCTAAAATTTCGACTCCATAGACCTTTTTAGCCTTTTGAGATAAAAATAGTGTTATTGTACCTGTACCACAATAAGCATCAAATACAACTTCATTTCCACTTAAATTAGCATATTCTAACGCTTTATTATAAAGCACTTCTGTTTGTGTTGGGTTTACTTGAAAGAAAGATAATGGAGATACATTAAACTTATATTCTCCTATGTAATCAGATATGTAATCTTCCCCCCACAAAGTGATACATTTATCTCCAAGAACTAAATTAGTATCCTTAGAATTTATATTTTGAATTACACTCTTTAAGTTCATTACATCTTTATTCAATTCATTTATTAATTCATCTTTACAAGGAATTTCTTCATCAGTAGTAACTAATACAACCATAACTTCATTAGTCTTAAAGCCTTTTCTAATCATTATATTTCTAATTAAGC
>JAJXYA010000408.1 GCA_021780795.1 Bacillota bacterium
AATAGCTAGAGAAAAGACAGGACTTCCTATAGTAACAGAAATAATGTCAACGGAATTTATAGAAAACTTTGTTGAAGATGTAGATATTATTCAAGTTGGTGCAAGAAATATGCAAAATTTTGAGCTTTTAAAGGAACTTGGTAAGACAAAGAAACCAATACTTTTAAAAAGAGGTTTTGCTGCAACAATAGAAGAATGGTTAATGTCAGCAGAATATATAATGGCTGAAGGAAATGATAATGTAATACTTTGTGAAAGAGGAATAAGAACCTACGAAACTTACACAAGGAACACATTGGATTTAAGTGCTATACCAGCTGTTAAAAAATTGAGCCATCTACCTGTAATAGTTGATCCAAGTCATGCAGCTGGGTTAAATTGGATGGTTGAACCTCTCTCTAAAGCTGCAATAGCAGTTGGTGCAGATGGAATAATTGTAGAAGTTCATAACGACCCTGCCAATGCACTATGTGATGGACAGCAATGTATAGTACCAGACGAATTTAGTTCACTTATGAAATCTTTAAAAGAAATAGAAAAGTTTAAATGGAGATATGAAGGTGAGAAACTTGGACTTTAGCATTACTATTGTAGGACTTGGATTAATAGGAGGATCTTATGCTATGGCTCTTAGAGAGCTTAACCCTAAAAATTTATGGGCTATAGACGTAAATGAGGAATCAATCCAGTATGCAGAAGTAAAGGGCATAATAGATAAAGGATACATTGATGCCAATATTCCACTTAAACAATCTGATATAGTAATAATTTCCTTATATCCTCTAGATGCAGTAAAGTTTATTAAAAATAATATTGGAAACTTTAAAAAAGGTGCAATAATAACGGATGTTTCAGGTATAAAAGAGAGAATAGTTAAAGAAGTAGAAGTTTTCATACCCGATTATTTAGATTTTGTAGCTGGTCACCCAATGGCTGGAAGAGAAGCTAGTGGCATAGGTTACGCATCCAAGGATATATTTAAAAATGCAAACTACATAATAACACCTACAGATAAAAATAAAAAAGAAAATATAAATATAATAAAAAAGTTAGCCTATGACATAGGTTGCAAAAATGTTATAGAAGTAACTCCAGAGCTTCATGATAAATATGTAGCTTACACTAGCGGCGTTCCGCATATTATTGCAGCTTCACTTATGAATAGTGATAGTTTTGATAATGAAAAGAGCTATTTTGTTGGAGGAAGCTTTAGAGATGCTACTAGGGTGGCATTAATTAATTCTTCCTTGTGGACAGAATTATTTGTTTTAAATAAAGAAAACATAGTAAGAGAACTTGAAGAGTTCCAAAATAATTTAGCTGAATTAAAGGAAGCTGTAAAAAATGAAGATACCATAGGGATGAAGAAATTGTTTGATAAGGCTGGTAAGAAAAGGAGTGAACTTAAATGATAAGAAACATAATTGACGTAAAGCTTTCTCATAAAACTTATCCAATATACATTGAAAAAGGGCTATTAAACTCCATAGGTAAAGAAATTTCTAAAATATTCAGCGGAAAAAAAATAGCGATAGTTACTGACGAAAATGTAAATAGATATTATGGTGATAAAGTTATAGATAGTCTTAAAAATGAAGGCTTTAGTGTAAAAAAGATAGTTTTAAAACCTGGAGAGAGTAGTAAATCCTTTGAAACCCTTACTTATGTTTATGATGAGCTTTTAGATTTTCCTATAACGAGAGGGGATTTAATAATTGCTCTAGGAGGCGGAGTTATTGGTGACTTAACTGGTTTTGCAGCTTCTACCATACTTAGAGGAGTTCCCTTTGTTCAAATACCAACTTCGCTTTTAGCAGAGGTAGATAGCAGTATTGGTGGTAAAGTTGCAGTAGATGTAGCTAAAGGTAAAAATCTTGTTGGAAGCTTTTATCATCCAGAAGCTGTGTTTATAGATATTGAGGTTTTAGGTACTTTGGATAAAAAATATCTTCATGATGGACTTTCAGAGGTAATTAAGTATGGAGCTATAAAGGATAGCAAACTATTTGAAGCATTGCTGAACTTTAAAGATGATGCTGAGCTTCTTCAAAATATAGGAGATATCATTTACACTTGTTGTGATATAAAAAGAGAAGTTGTAGAAAAAGATGAAAAAGAAAAAGGCGATAGAATGCTTTTAAATTTTGGACACACTATAGGGCATGCTATTGAAAAATACTATAATTTTGAAAAATATTCACATGGTGAAGCTGTTGCTATAGGAATGTATACTATAACCTTAAAAAGTGAACAATTAGGTATAACTGAAAAAGGGTCTAGTGAGAAGTTAAAGCAGCTATTAATTAAATATGAACTTCCATATGAACTTCCTGAAATTCCAAAGGAAAGCCTTTTAGAAGCTATAGCTCTTGATAAAAAGAATAATGGAGATAGGATGAATATAATATTAATTAAAAAAATTGGCGATTCTTTTATAAAAAACATTCCAAATACTGAGATGGAAAATTACATGTAGGTAAGGGGATTAAATAATGAAATACGTTAAAATTACACCAGGTAAGTTAAAAGGAGAAGTTACTATCCCACCTTCTAAAAGCTTAAGCCACAGAGCTGTAATAGCAGCAGGGTTATCAGAAGGTGAGAGTACTGTTGAAAATATTATATTTTCAGAAGATATTATTGCTACTTGTAATGCTTTAGAAGCTTTAGGGGTAAAAATAAAAAAAGAAGAGCAAAGTGATAAAACCACAACATTAACTATTGAAGGAAATACGAGATTAGTTATTGAAGGAGACACAATAAATTGCAATGAGTCAGGCTCAACAATTAGGTTCTTTATTCCTATTGCCATAGCAAATGGAAATAAAGTAACCTTTAATGGTAAAGGTAAATTAGTTACAAGACCTTTAAAAGAGTATTACGATATATTTGATGAAAAAGGAATAAAATATAGTACAAATAAGGGTCAATTGCCGCTTATGATAGATGGAAAGCTTACAGCTGGTACGTATAAAATGGCTGGAGATGTAAGCTCCCAATTTATATCTGGACTGCTTTTTGCATTACCCTTAATTGATGGAGATTCGGAAATTGTTATTACAAAAAAGCTTGAATCTAGGGGTTATGTAGATTTAACTTTAGATATATTAAATAAATTTGGAATAAACATAATTAATGAAGCTTACAATAGATTTATAATAAAGGGAAATCAAAAGTACATTAAAAGAAATTATAGAGTTGAAGGTGACTTTTCACAAGTAGCATTTTGGCTTGTGGCAGGAGCTTTAGGTGGAGATATTGTATGCCACGATTTAAAAGAGGATTCTCTTCAGGGAGATAAGGTTATTGTAGATATAATTAAAAGAATGCAAGGAAATCTTATAACTGAGGATGGCAAAATGACTTCCACAACAGCAGAAACAGTAAGCACGATTATTGATGGCTCAGAATGTCCAGATATTATTCCGGTTTTAGCAGTTCTTGCAGCATTAAGTGAAGGAACTACTGAAATAGTTAATGCAGGAAGACTTCGCATTAAGGAATGTGACAGATTAAGTGCAATAGCATCAGAACTAAAAAAACTTGGAGCAGATATTGAGGAAAAGGAAGACGGCCTAATAATTAAAGGAAAAAAGGAGCTTATAGGCGGAGAGGTTGATAGCTTTAACGATCATAGAATTGCTATGGCGCTTGCAGTTGCAGCTATTAGATGTAAAGAATCAGTTACTATAAGAGATAGTGGTTGTATAAAAAAATCTTATCCAACCTTTTGGGAACATTACAAAATGCTAGGAGGAAAATTAGATGAGTGGAGTGTGGGGTAAAAATATTAAGCTTTCCATTTTTGGAGAATCTCATGGGAATGCTATAGGAATAACAATTGATGGATTGCCTTCAGGTGTAGAACTAGATATCGATTTTATAAAGAGTGAAATGAAGCGAAGAGCACCAGGGAATAGTGCACTGTCAACACCTAGAAAAGAAGGAGATGTTTTTGAGATACTTTCCGGATATTACGATGGAAAAACTACAGGAACTCCTCTTTGCAGTATAATAAGAAATTCAGACCAGCACTCAAAGGATTATGAAAATTTGAAGGTTATGATAAGACCTTCTCATGCAGATTATACAGGTAATATAAAATATAAGGGCTTTAACGACCACAGGGGAGGCGGACACTTTTCTGGAAGAATTACTGCACCTTTAGTTTTTGCTGGTGCTATAGCAAAGCAACTACTTAAAGAAAAAGGTATAATAATAGGAAGTCATATAAAGAGCATTCACAATATAAAAGATGAGGTTTTTGACAAGGTAAATTTAAAAGAAGAACTTTTAAATAATTTACTAAAAGAAGATTTCCCTGTAATAAATAAGGTAGCATTAAATGATATGGTTAATAAAATTTTAACTGTAAAAAAAGAGTTAAATTCTGTTGGT
>JAJXYA010000068.1 GCA_021780795.1 Bacillota bacterium
ACTCACTATCATGAATTAACAAGTTTAGAAGGTGTAGTAAAGGGGCTTAAAAATTATTCTATAGCCGTAAAAAAAATAGAAGATGAAATAGTTTTTTTAAGAAAAATTATTCCTGGTGGTGCAGACGAATCTTATGGAATCGAAGTTGCAAAGCTTGCAGGACTACCAGATAAAGTCATTGATAGAGCAAGAGAGATTTTAATTCATCTTGAAAAGGAAAATAAAAAAGAATTTGAAGCACAAACTATATATGAGCAAAAAACACCAAAAAAGAAAGAAAAACAAATGGTACAATTAGATTTTTTAGATCTTGAAAAAAACAACTTTTTAGAACAACTAGCTGAGATAGATATTTTAAATCTTACACCTATGGAAAGCATGAATAAACTATTTGAAATGGTTAAAAAAGCAAAGAATTTGAAAAAATAAAGGTGATTTACTTTGAAGAGGATTAATGTTTTAAATGAAGAGACTTCAAACAAAATAGCAGCTGGAGAAGTAGTAGAAAGGCCAGCTTCAGTAGTTAAGGAGCTTATAGAAAATAGTATTGATGCAAATGCTAAAGTAATTAATATAGAAATTTTAGAAGGTGGCCAAAAATATATTAAGATAACTGATGATGGAGACGGAATTTATCCGGAAGATATTGAAAAGGCTTTTATGCCTCATGGAACGAGTAAAATAAAGGCTATAGAAGATATATATTCAATTAATACCCTTGGCTTTAGAGGAGAAGCTCTCCCTAGTATTGCTGCAATTTCCAATACAACATTAAGGAGTAGGATTTCAGGAAATGATATAGGCTCAGAAATTCAAATAAATGGTGGAAATATACAATACATAAAAGAGGTTGGCTGTAGTCTTGGAACCACAATAGAAGTTGAAAATATTTTTTATAACGTTCCAGCAAGACAAAAGTTTTTAAAATCTTCACAAAGAGAAGCTGCTTTAATATCGGATATAGTAGAGAGATTAGCACTTGCAAATTCTAAGATTTCTTTTAAGCTTTGTAGTAACGGAAAAGTTTCGTTAAAGACCTTTTCAACGGAAAAGGTTTTTGATACTATTAGAACTATATACGGTAAGAACACTTCCGATAATATTATAAAGTTTGAAAAACATAATGATATTGCTTCTGTTCATGGATATGTTGGAAATGCAGAAATAAGTAGAGGCAGCAGGAATAATCAAAGTGTCTTTATAAACAATAGGTACATTAAAAATAAGCTGATTGCTACAGCAGTAGAGAGTGCAGTTAAGTCTTTTTATATGATTAATAAATATCCTTTCTTTGTACTGTTTTTAGATATGTATCCTGAATATATAGATGTTAATGTGCATCCAACAAAGGCAGAAGTAAAGTTCCAAAATGATAGGGAAGTGTTTAAGCTTGTATTTGATGCTGTCCACGAAGCTATGAGGGACAGTTTAAGAGGTAGCTTTGAATTTGAAATAGAGCAGTCCGTTATAAATTTAAATGAGACTATTCCAGAAAAGCTTGAAACAATACAGCTTCCTATGGATTTTAAACATAATGAAAAAGAAATTGAAGTATTTTATGAAAAACCAAAAGAAATTATTAAAGAACCTTTTAAAAATAAAGAAATAATTGTTACAAAAGCTTTACCGACTATTGAAAAAGTAGCAAAATTTCCAGAGCTTAAGGTTATTGGACAATTTCATAGCTCCTATATAATAGCTGAAGCATTTGATGAGCTATATTTAATAGACCAGCATGCTGCTCACGAAAAGATACTTTTTGAAAAATACACAAAAGAAATAAAAGAAAATGAAGTTTCAGCTCAGATTTTATTAACTCCAGAAGTAATAGAATTAACGTCTGAAGATTACATTTTTTATGTTGAAAATAAGGAAATATGTAAAAGTGCAGGCTTTTTTATTGAGGAGTTTGGAGAAAATACTATTAAATTGAGTGAAGTTCCCAATTTTCTTGGTAAGCCTCAACTTAAAGAGTTCTTTATGTCTATATTAGAAAACTTAAAAAGGTTAGGCTCTGGAGAAACATATGAGGTAAAATATAATAAAATAGCTTCTCTTTCTTGTAAGGCTGCAGTTAAAGCAAATGATGTGCTTTCTTTTGATGAAATGAGAGCATTAATAAATAATTTAAGATTTTTAGAGGATCCTTTTAATTGTCCACATGGAAGACCTACTATTATAAAAATGTCACTAATGGAGTTTGAAAAGAAATTTAAAAGGATTCAGTAAGGAAATAAATATGATAGATTTAATTATAATTGCAGGTCCTACAGGTGTAGGTAAAACAGATATTTCAATAGAACTTGCAAAAAAACTTAATGGAGAAATAATTTCAGCCGATTCTATGCAAATTTATAAGTACATGGATATTGGCTCAGCAAAAATTTTAAAAGAAGAAATGAAGGGTGTTACTCATCATTTAATCGATATTATCGAGCCAGATGCACCTTACAGCGTAGCAAGCTTTAAAAAGGATGCAGAAAATGCAATTAAAGATATAAATAGCAGAGGTAAGTATCCTATTTTAGTTGGTGGGACAGGTTTATATATAAATTCATTAATATATAACTATGAGTTTTCAAAAACATATAAGGATATAGATTATAGAAATGAATTAGAAAATATTGCAAAAGAAAAAGGAAAAGAATTTGTTCATGAAATGCTTAAAGAAATAGATATAGATTCTTATAATAGGCTATTCCCTAATGATTTGAAAAGAGTAATAAGAGCTCTTGAAGTCCATAAGCTAACAGGTAAAACTGTTGGACAATTAAATGAGTCTCAACATATTTACGATATACCATATAACATTAATTATTTTGTTTTAAATATGGATAGACATAAGCTTTATGATAGAATAAATAAAAGAGTTGATGTTATGGTTGAAAAAGGTCTTATTAATGAGGTGGAAAAATTAAAGGAATTAGGGTATAATTCAAATATGCAGTCTATGAAGGGTATTGGTTATAAAGAAATACTTTCTTATCTAGATGGAAAACTTTCTTTTGAGGAAGCTATTGATAAAGTTAAACAAGGTAGCAGAAATTATGCTAAAAGACAGCTTACTTGGTTTAGAAAGGATTCTAGAGTAGAGTGGATACATAAACAGCAGTTTAAAGATGAGGCTGAAATAGCATCATTTATGTATTCTAAGGTTAATAAATGATTTATATAAATCTTTATACAAAATTAAAAAATGCGGAGGGTAAAATAATGAATAATACTAAGTCTACTAACAATTTGCAAGATATATTTTTAAACAGTGCAAGGAAAAATAAAATATCGGTAATAATTCACCTAACAAATGGTTTCCAATTGAAAGGTAATGTAAAAGGCTTTGATAGCTTTACAGTAATTTTGGATAGTGATGGAAAGCAGATGATGATATACAAACATGCTATTTCAACTATTACACCTTTTAAACCGATTTTGTTTAATCAAAGTTTTGATGGAGAAAACCTAGAATAGGCAAAAGCCTATTCTTTTTTTGTACAAAATATATATTGCTTTGACGTATGGAGGAAAAATACATGTTAAAAGAAACAAAGGAATTTTTAAAAAATAAATATAAGATTTCAGAAGAGGTTATAAGCCTTTCGAATAAAACGTTAGAAGATATAAATGAGCAGTTTGTAAAATTTGATGAAATAAGAGAATACAATCAGCTTAAGGTGTTAAACGCCATGCAAGAAGAAAAAATAAGTGAAGCCCACTTCACCAATAGTTCAGGCTATGGCTATGGTGATATTGGAAGAGACAGTTTAGATAAGGTTTATGCACGAGTTTTTAATGCAGAAAGCGCATTAGTTAGACCACATTTTGTAAATGGTACCCATGCAATAGGTGCAGCTCTTTTTGGAAATTTAAGACCTAACGATACGATGCTTTCCATATGCGGAACTCCATACGATACACTTCATAATATAATTGGTATAAGTAGTGATAAAAATATTGGTTCTTTAATGGAGTATGGAGTTAAATATAAGATGCTGGATTTAACTTCAAATGGAAAAATTAATACAGAGGAAGTTATTAGCCAATTAAAAAATGATGACACTATAAAATTAATTCATATTCAAAGATCAACAGGCTATGGTTTTAGAAATTCTTTAACAATAGATGAAATTGAAGAAATAATAAAAGAAATTAGAAAAGTTAAAGAAGAAGTCATTGTTTTTGTAGATAACTGCTATGGTGAATTTATCGATACGAAAGAACCTACAGATGTAGGTGCTGATTTAGTAGCTGGCTCATTAATTAAAAATATTGGAGGGGGAATCGCACCTACTGGAGGATACATAGCTGGAAAAGAAGCATATGTTACCCAGGCAGCCTATAGGTTAACTATACCTGGAATAGGAGGAGAGTGTGGCTCTACCTTTGGGGTTATGAGATC
>JAJXYA010000037.1 GCA_021780795.1 Bacillota bacterium
CAATTAAATTTATAGCCTTATTTACTCCATAAATAAAAACTCCAGTAGATAATCCATCACCATCTATTGAAAAATCAGAAACTATAGTTGCACTTATTATTTCTCCCTCAGATGGATAACCAGTTTTAGTATCTATTATATGATGGTAACTTTTCCCATCCTTAAAAAAATATCTTTCATAATTTCCAGAAGTAACTATAGACTTGTTTCTAGTACTAATGGTTCCTAAAAACTTACCGTTTTCATTTAATGGGTCTTGAATCCCTACACACCAATCCTTGCCATCACTTTTCCTTCCTAATACATAAACATTTCCACCTAAGTTAATTATTCCATTTTTTATTTTGTTCTTTTTTAAAATTTCTTTTACTAAGTCCGCTGCGTATCCTTTGGCAATTCCTCCAACATCTATTTCTTGATTAGAATTTTTAAGCCCAATACTGCAGCTATTTTCATCCAAAATTATATCTTCATAATTTACAAGCTTTAGCTTCTCTTCTATTTCTATTTCTGTTGGAACTCTTTCTTCTTGATGTCCAATTCCCCATAACTTTACTATTGGCCTTATTGTTATGTCAAAGTATCCATCAAATAAATTACAATAATAAATTGCTTTTTTTATTAAATAGAAAGTTTCCATGCTTACCTTTACAAGGCTTAAACCTGCCTTATCATTTATTTTAGTAATTTCACTTTCCTCTTTAAATACAGACATCTTATCGTCTATTTCCATTACCTTTTTTTTTGCTTCTTCAATAGCAGCTTTTGCCTTCTTTCCATAAACCTTAATAGTATTTATTGTTCCTAGGCTATAAAACTGAACATTTTCCTCTTCTATTTCCCTTTCTCTTAAAAGGAAAACTATTGTTAAAATACAAATAAACATCAAAGTTAAAGCTATAACTATAAACATTTCAAAACACCTCACTTAACATTTTTAATTATAAAGGGAGATGCTGAAAATTATATTAAGGTTTACTGAGAGTTAGCTGAGAAAGTTTTAAACAAATTATTAAAAAAATATGGTATTCCTCACATATTTCCTTGAGGAATACCATATTTTTAGTTATATTTTTTATCTAAATGGGTTTTCAGTTTTATAAAGCATACCTTTGGGCTGATTAAAACCAACTTCTTTAACCCCTAAATATCTAAACAAATTGTATATTGCCTTACCATAATGTCCAAAGGCAACTGCACCATGATGTGGGTATCTTCCTTCTATTAATACGTGACGATAAAATCTATCCATTTCAGGTATTGCAAAAACTCCTATGGAGCCAAAGGAACGTGTTGCAACTGGCAATACTTCTCCTTCTGCTATATATGCATTTAATTCTGCATCTGCATTACTTTGTAGACGGAAGAAGGTTATTTCTCCTGGAATTATATCTCCTTCAAGTGTTCCTCTTGTTATGTTTGGTTCTTGATTTGGCTCTAAAGCTCTTGCCATTATCATTTGATTTTTCATGCTATAAGAAGTTAACTTGCAAGCAGCAGTATTTCCGCAGTGGAAGCCCATGAAGGTTTCACCTAAGGAATAATCAAATTTATTCTCGATGTCATCTTTGTACATATCAGCTGGGACAGAATTGTTTATATCTAATAAGGTTACAACATCTTTGCTAATGCAAGTTCCAATATATTCACTTAAGGCACCATAAATATCTACTTCACAAGATACTGGTATTCCTTTTGCTGTTAATCGGCTGTTTACATAGCATGGAACAAAACCAAATTGTGTTTGGAATGAAGGCCAGCATTTATTTGCAAATACTACAAATTCTCTAGAACCTTTATGTGCTTCTATCCAATCTAATAAAGTTATTTCATATTGAGCAAGCTTTGGCAATATACCTGGCATTTTATTTCCTTCAGCTAATTCGTTTTCCATATCTTTAATTACTGCTGGAATTCTTTCATCATTTGCATGTTCATTGAAAGCTGCAAACAAATCAAGTTCAGAATTTTCTTCAATTTCAACTTCTAAATTATAAAGTTGCTTAATTGGTGCATTACAAGCTAAGAAATCTTGTGGACGAGGTCCGAAAGAAATAATTTTAAGATTTTTTAAGCCTAAAAGTGCAGTTGCTACTGGCTCAAACTCTGCTATCATTTTTGCAACTTCTTTTGCTGTTCCAACTGGATATTCTGGAATATACGCTTTGATATTACGAAGTGCTAAATTATAACTTGCATTAAGCATTCCACAATATGCATCTCCACGACCGTTAACTAAGTTATTTCCTCTTTCTTCAGCAGCAGCAGCAAACATAACTGGACCACCAAATTGTTTTGCAAGCAAAGTTTCAGCAGTTTCTGGTCCAAAGTTTCCAAGATAAACTACTAAAGCATTTACTCCAGCTTCTTTAACTTCGGCTAAAGCTTTTTCCATATGCTTTTCATTTTCTACTGTTGTTAAACATTCAAAAATATCTCCGTAAACTTCTTTGTAAGCGTCTACTACTGCCTTTCTTCTATTAGCTGATAATTCCATTGGAAAGCAATCCCTGCTCACTGCAACAATTCCTAATTTTACATTTGGTACATTATTCATTTTTAATTCCTCCATTTTATTTGATTTATTTTAATGAAATATTTTGTCCAATAAGACCAATAAATGCTCCCTGTGCTCCTAAATCTGTATCCTTATGACCTATTAACCATTTGTTTCTCGCAAATAAAAGTGCATCTTCACCATTCTTCTCAGTCTCATTTTCTAAAGGAAGATTTGTATCTCTTGGTAAAACTACAACACATTTAAATCCACTTTCATCTACATTACAAGGTGCATAATGAAGAGTAGTTGCATATACTTCTATTATTGTACCGGCTGGCACCTTAAAAGCTTCTATTTTAGAAGTTTCATAAGTAAAATCATCATTTATATCCTTTTGGCAGCCTATTAGCAAAATAAGATCTGTAACCGCAATATTTATTTCTGATGAACGATGATATTCTATAGCATTTAATAAATAATTATTTCCATTGCAATATCCAATTTGAATAGGTAATTCTCCATATTCACGAGCCTTTAACTCCTCAGCAATTTTTAACTGTTCAAGTTCTTTAATAGATGGCTCATAAATAACATCGTTTGGAAGCGGTGTACTGCTCATTTTTTCTATTATTTCTGTGCAGTCGTAATTTTTTAATACTTGTCCATACTTCCTGAACTCCTTGTCAAAGACACTTTTAATTTCCATTAATATCACCCTTTTTTATAATATTTTTTATCTTAATAAACTTATAGCCTTATTTACAACATTTTCTACTGTAAATCCAAACTTTTCAAACAATACAGCTGCATTTCCTGATGCACCAAAGGTATCTAAAGTAATAACATCTCCATCAAGACCTACATATTTGTGCCATCCAAAAGATGTTAAAGCTTCAACAGCAAGCCTTTTTCTAACCTTTTTAGGCATAACTGATTCTTTGTAATCTTCTTCTTGAGCTTCAAATAATTCAAAGCTTGGCATACTTATAACCCTAGCTGCTATTCCCTTTGCTTCTAATTCATTAGCTGCTTTATAAATAAGCTCTACCTCTGAGCCAGATGCCATTAAAAGTATATCTGGAGTTTCTTTACTTGCTTCTTTTAAAATATATCCACCTTTTAAAGCTCTTTTAGCACAGCCAGTATATAATGGAAGCTTTTGTCTTGTTAATACTAGTGAAGTTGGAGTAGTTCCATTAGTAATAGCAAAATACCAAGCTGCAGCTGTTTCTTTAGAATCAGCTGGTCTAAATACAGCCATATTTGGCATGCTTCTAAGTGCTGCTAACTGCTCAATGGGTTGGTGGGTAGGGCCATCCTCTCCAACGCCAATACTATCATGGGTTAAAACATACGTTATTGGAAGCTTCATCAATGAAGATAATCTCATAGCACCTTTCATATAATCACTGAAAACAAAGAAGGTTGAACAAAATACTTTTAAACCACCATGAGCATATATACCATTTGAAATTGCTGCCATAGCATGTTCTCTTACACCAAAATGAAGATTCCTTCCACTTCTATCTTCTAGTGAAAAATCTCCTGCATCCTTCATATTTGTCTTATTAGAAGGAGCTAAATCTGCTGAGCCTCCAATTAAATTTGGAACTAAATCCTTTAATCTATTAATGATAATTCCTGAAGATTCTCTTGTGGCCATTTCTTTATCAAAGTTCCAAAATTCATAATTATTATATAAGCCTTCTTTATCAAAATATCCGCTCATCCATTTTTCATAAGCCTCAGCTAACTTTGGATAAGTTTCTTTATATTCATCAAATAATTTATTCCAAGCCTCTTCCTTTTCAATGCCTGCTTTAATAATACTATCCATATGTGTATATACTTCTTCTGGAACATAAAAATCTGGTTCAAGCCTCCAGCCT
>JAJXYA010000323.1 GCA_021780795.1 Bacillota bacterium
ATTATACTGATTAGAGTTTTACTTTTTTTAAATATTATCTTTCTAAATTTATATCATGGTATTCTTCTATTGTTTTGTTGGATAATACGCTTTTAATTGTTGATTGTTGATTTATTTTTGTAAATGGTGCTTTAGCTTTCATTACTGGTGCAATCTTAGCAGCCCCATTTATACAACCGCCTTCACACATCATACCTTCAATAAAGTTTCCACCTAACTTGCCAACTTTAGCCATAGTCATAGTCTTCTTAATTTCTGCTCCACCCGAAACTCTAACTGGCTTAAAATCTACATCAACGCCCTTTTCTTGTACATAGTTTTCTATAGCAGCAGTTAATCCTCCACCTAAAGCAAAATTTCTACCAAAGATTGAAGCCTCATCAACTACTATATCATTACAAGTTGTAGGATCCACTTCAAATGCCTCAAACAAAGCTATTAATTCTTCAAAAGTTAATACATAATCAACAGAATCTTTTATAGAATCTATTAAAACTTCATTTTTCTTAGCAGTGCAAGGTCCTATAAATACTACCTTTGCATCTTTATCCTTAGCTTTTATATACCTACCTGTGGCCACCATTGGTGAAACAGTTCCTGAGATTCTTTCAGCTTGATCTGGCATAATTTTTTCAATGTAGCTTAAGAAGCCTGGACAACATGAATTTGTCATATAGCTATCGCCTTTTTCCATTCTTTCTACAAATTCATTACTTTCATGCACAGTAACAGCATCTGCTCCACATGCTGCTTCTAACATATCTGTAAACCCTAATGCTTTAATTGCATTTTTAACTTGTCCATAAGTTGTTTTTGGACCAAATTCTCCAGTTATTGCTGGTGCAACTACAGCATAAATATTTTCTTTCTCCATTAATCTATTAACGATCTTAACTATTGAGCTTTTATCTTCTATAGCTCCAAATGGACATGCTGACATACAAGCACCACAATTTACACATTTACTTTCTGTAATTTCAGCACTTAAATCTTTTGCATTATAGCTTAATGCTCCTGTTGGACATGATTTTTTACAAGGTCTCATATCTTCTGCAATAGCATTATAAGGACATGCCTTATTACACATTCCACATTCCTTACATTTATCTGGATCAATATAAGCTCTTCCATCAACATATGTGATTGCTCCAAAATTACATGAGCTTTCACACTTATGAGCTATACAATTTCTACAAGCATCAGTAACTTGAAATTTCTTTGTTGGACATCTATCACATGCTGCTTTTATAACATATAATATTTGCTTTTCTTCATCTATTTCAACTAGTTCTTGTCCGTATTTATCATTTGGCATACAACCTGCTGCAAGTTTTGCTCTTTCTAATAATACATCTCTTTCGTGTTCAACAGTATCTCTAAATTCTGCAATTTCTCCTGTAATCATAGCATAAGGAATTTTCTCTATTTCTTCTTTGCTGATTTTGTTCTCTTTTGCTAATACTGCAACTCTAGTAAGAACCTCATGTTTTAGCTTTAAAAGTTGATTATCAAATTGAAACATTATACACACTCTCCCATGAATAATTTTTATCTTGTTTTTTATCATGAGATGATTATAACATACTATTGTTAAAAATATAACAAGTATTATGTAGTTTAAATCTTCTGAATTTTCCAATTTTGAATTGAATTTCTATATACTTGATTTCCTACAGTTTTATGCACCTATATAAAAATATTGAGATTAAAATATCTTTCACTATATTTTAATCTTCAATTTTTAACTTATTTTCTCTCGCATAATAGAAAAAATATTGTTGTGCAAATCCAGCTAATCTGCCGAATTTATTTCTTGCAAAAATTCTAATTTTGCTTAAAGATGAATCTTCTGCTCCATAAAAATGAATCATAGCACGTTTAACCCATACATCTACTGGAAATGCTGAGGTCTTCTCCATAGAAAATAACATTATACAATCAGCAACTTTAGCTCCAACTCCTTTAAATTGTTTAAGAGCTTCATGACATTCATCATCGTTTAAACTTTTAATATACTCTAAATTATATTTTATATATAAATTTTCTTCATTCACGCTTAAATCATTTCTTTCCGTTGTAGAATTATATACATTCTTAATTGTATCTAGTATGTACTTACTTCTAAATGAAGCTCCTGTTTCTTGTATTTCTTCTAACGTAGCATCTTTTATCTCATGAATATTTGGAAAAGCATAATAAGTTTTTTCCTTATAATCAATCTTTTTACCCCACTTAGTTGATATTTTATTCACACTCTTTTTTATTGATGGAATATTATTTCTTGCTGAAATAATAAAACTCAATAATATTTCAAATGGATCCTGATTCAAAACCCTTACTCCATATCCAAACTCAATACTTTCCTTAAGCAAATTATCTTTTGATAATTCTTCTTTTATTTTTGAATAATCTCTATCTAAATCAAAATATTTCAGCCACATGTTTCTAACTTCTTCTTCTGTTGAATTATATATTAATATATTGTTGCCTTCTTCCTTAAGTTCTATTAATTTTCCAAAAGCAATAACAATGAAGTTTCCTTCTGCAATTTCCTCAAATCTAAAAATCTGCCCACATTCAAATATTTGTTTCAATTTAAAATTCTTAACTTCTTCTATTATTACATGCTTATCACAAGATTTTATAGTTTTATAATCCATTATCTCTTAACCTCCTTTAGATCTAAATATAATATTTAATTTAAATCTGAAAAATAAAGTTTTCATTATATCCTGTTTCTATATTTATTTTGTAATTTATATATCTATTTATGTTTTTCTTTAAGAATAATACCTTCTAAAATTTCTGCACCTGTTTCTATCATTAGTGTGCACCTTTTTACATTTATATATTCTTTCTTTAAATCCGGTTTAAATTTATAGATGAGATTACCATCACTGGTTACTAAAATATGCCCATGGGTTTCACTGGCTATTTGACTTAATAAAATTTCTACAGTATGAACGGGTAATTTGGTTTGAGCCACTATTTGCGATGAAATGACTTCTGGATTAGATTTTTCAATAGCTGCAATTATTGTTTTTTTATCATTAGGTAAATATTGGCTAAAATCTATTTCCATGGTTTTTAACTTTTATTTTATTGGCATTAACTGTTTTTTAATTTAAAGGGCAAGTAAAATAAATTATTTATTAGTTTTTACTTTAATTGAATACTGCAAATCGATATGGTTTTACACTGTTAAAACAAAGTTAAATTTTGAATTTAAATAACTTTTAATTGTTTGCCAACTTTTTCAAAGGCTAATAAAGCTTTATCTAAATGGGCTTTACTGTGACTGGCTGAGATTTGCGCACGTAGCCTGGCAGTTCCAGCCGGCACAACGGGATACCATAAGCCTTTAATATAGACACCATGGTTAAGTAATTCACGACTCATATTTTGCGCTATCGCTGTTTGGCCAAGCATTATGGCTACAATCGGATGAATTCCTTCAATAATGGTAAAACCAAGTTCTTTAATCGACTTACGAAAATAGCTAGTATTTTCATGTAATTTACTAACTAATTCATTACTGGTTTCGAGCATTTCAATAGCTTTAATTGAGGAAGCAGCGATCATTGGTGCCAGGGTATTCGAAAAAGTGTACGGTCGTGATTTTTGGCGTAAATACTCAATAAGTTCAGCTTTACCGGTAATAAAGCCGCCATGAGCTCCACCTAAGGCTTTACCAAAGGTTCCGGTAATAACATCAATTTGACCTAAAACATTACAATGTTCCATGGTTCCTCGACCCCAATTGCCTAAAACACCAGTTGAATGTGATTCATCGACAAATAATAAAGCATTATTTTTAGTGGCAATTTCTTTTAAAGCTTTTAGATCAGCATAATCGCCTTCCATACTAAAAACACCATCAGTGGCGATAACTTTCAGACGAGTCGCTGGGTTAGTGTTTTCTTGTAATAGTTTTTGCAAATGATTTAAATCATTATGTTCATAAGGTTTAGCTATAGTATTTTTACAGGCAATCCGAGCCAGTCTAATCCCATCAATAATGCTAGCGTGATTTAATTTGTCGGAAATAATCAAATCATTGTAATTCGTATAATTATAATTACTTTGGAGAATAGCTGTAAAAAAAGCTTCGTTAGCACCAAAACAAGATGAATGTAAAATTGCACTTTCCTGACCGAGAAAATTAGCAATTTTTTCTTCTAACTGTAAGTGAATTTTTTGTGTACCACATAAAAAACGTACTGATGACATACCATATCCATATTCATCAATAGCTTTATGAGCAGCTTTAATAATATCAGGATGATTAGCTAGTCCCAGGTAATTATTTGAAGCTAGCATGACAGCTTGAGCACCATTTACGGTAACAATTGGACCCATTAAACTGTCAATTGGAACTTCGTATTTG
>JAJXYA010000471.1 GCA_021780795.1 Bacillota bacterium
TTAGCTGAGAAGATAGGACAAGTTGTACAATTATCCCCATCACTTTTTGGTGCATTTGGATTGACACCAGATGAACTTATTGAAAAACTGGTTATTGGTGAAATTTCTCCAGAAGAGTTTGAAAAAATAGATAGAAATTATCACGAAGATGAAATTAGACAAGGTTTAATAGGAGCTATGGGAGGGGTAATAGGAGCTGAGAAGTCTAACGAATTACAAAAAATTGCTGTTGAAGAGTCAAGACTTGGAATTCCAATATTATTTGGATTAGATGTTATACATGGTTTTAGAACTGTATTTCCTATTCCATTAGCAGAAGCTTGTAGCTGGGAACCAGAGCTTATGAGGGAAACTGCTAGAATAGCAGCTAAAGAGGCATCTGCGGCAGGAATACATTGGACTTTTGCTCCAATGCTTGATGTTTCAAGGGATGCAAGATGGGGAAGAGTAGCAGAAGGTGCTGGTGAGGATACTTTTCTTGCAAGTATTATAGCAGCATCAAGAGTTAAGGGTTTTCAAGGAGAAGATTTATCAAGTGATGAGAGTATTCTAGCATGTGCAAAACATTATGTAGCTTATGGTGCACCAGTAGGAGGTAGAGATTACAATACTGTAGATATGTCACTTCAAGCTTTACACGATATTTATTTACCTCCATTTGAAGCAGCTGTTCAAGCTGGAGTAGCTACAGTTATGAGTGCCTTTAATGATATAAACGGTGTTCCATGTACCACTAATAAATATTTATTAACAGATGTTTTAAGAGGTATGTATGGATTCGATGGATTTGTTGTTAGTGACGCAAATTCGGTAGCAGAATGTGCTATTCATGGATATGCAGAAGCTAGAAAAGAAGCAAGTAAAAAGGCAATTGAAGCTGGACTTGATATGGACATGAGTAAAGGAACCTTTGCAGAGGATTTACCAAGCCAATTGGAAGACGGAACAATTTCAGAAGAAGTATTAAACGAAGCTGTGAGAAGAATTTTAAGAGTCAAGTTCAAAATGGGCTTATTTGACAATCCATATAGGACTGATAAAGACAAAGAAGAAAAAGTTATTCTTTGTAATGAACATTTAAAGGTTGCACGAGATATGGCACGTCGTTCCATTGTATTACTAAAAAATGAAAATGAAATGTTACCATTAAAGAAAAATTTAAAGAAGATTGCTGTAGTTGGTCCACTAGCTGATAATGGTACTGATATGCTTGGAACTTGGGCTATTGTTGGTAGAAGTGAGGATGTAGTAACTATACTTTCGGGTATAAAGGAAGCGGTAGATAGTGATACAGAAGTAGTATATTCTAAAGGCTGTGAAATTGAAGGAGATAAAGAAGAAATAAAAAAGACAATAGAAGATGCAAGTGACAGCGACGTTATTATAGCAGTTGTTGGTGAAAGTTCTGAAATGAGTGGTGAAGCAGCTAGTAGAATTGATATCAATTTGCCAGGAAAACAGTTAGAGCTATTAAAGGAACTTCATAAAACTGGTAAACCTTTAGTTGTAGTTTTAGTTAATGGCAGACCATTATCTATCCCTTGGATTTCTGAAAATGCTACAGCTATTGTAGAGTCATGGCAACTTGGAGTTCAAAGCGGAAATGCAATTGCAGATGTTTTATTTGGAGATTACAATCCTAGTGGTAAATTAGTTTCTACATTTCCATATTCAGTAGGACAAGTACCGATATATTATAATCATCCAATGACAGGAAGACCAGCAGGTAAAATTAAATTTACTTCAAAATATATTGATGGACCAGCTGAACCACTATATCCATTTGGCTTTGGTTTGAGTTATACAAATTTTGAATATTCAAATATGTCCTTATCAGCTAACAAAGTTACAAAAGACTCTAAATTAAAAGTTAGTGTAGATGTTAAAAATACAGGAAAGGTTCAAGGTGAAGAAATTGTCCAATTATATGTGTATGATGTAGTTGCTAGTAGAGTAAGACCAGTTAAAGAGTTAAAAGGATTTAAAAAAATAATGCTTAAACCAGGTCAATTAGAAACTGTTAGTATAGAACTTGATATAAACACACTAGGATTCCATGATGAAAATATGAATTATGTTGTTGAGGAAGGATTGTTCAAAATATATGTTGGACCAAATTCGAGAGAAGGCCTTGAAGAAGAGTTTTATGTTATATAGTGATTTTAAGAAAAATATTTGATATATAATATACTTTATAAAAGATATTAATATTTATGATTAAAATATTAATTTTTTTGAAAAGGTTTATGGAAAATCAAATAATTAAACAATATTAATACTATAACAGAATAATTTAAAGAATGCGTTT
The DNA here is from genome assembly GCA_021780795.1 of Bacillota bacterium. The sequence goes on from JAJXYA010000471.1 coordinate 2,309, forward strand.
ACATATGTTAAAAGGTAAAATAAAGTTATGATAAAAATATAAAATAATTATCTAAAATTACAGATGTTTATATTATTTAATGAAGAGAGGTATTAGAAATGAAAAAACTAAAAATTGGTTTTATTGGCTGTGGTGGAATAGCAAATGGAAAGCACTTTCCAGCATTATCAAAATTAACAGATAAAGTTGAACTTGTTGCATTTTGCGACATAGTAGAAGAAAGAGCAATTGAGGCATCAAAAAAATATGGAACATCAGATGCAAAGGTATATACTGACTACAAGGAACTACTTAAAGATGAAAGCATCGATGTTATCCATGTACTAACACCAAATGTGTCTCACTCAGAAATTACAGTAGCTTCACTTGAAGCAGGCAAACATGTAATGTGTGAAAAGCCAATGGCAATCAATTATGAAGAAGCTAAAAAAATGCTTGATGCTGCTAAGCGTACAGGTAAGAAATTAACAATAGGATATCAAAATCGTTTCCGTTCAGATTCACTAGAAACTAAAGCTGCTTGCGAAAACGGAGAGCTTGGAGATGTTTACATGGCAAAAGCACATGCTATTAGACGTCGTGGTGTTCCAACTTGGGGAGTATTCCCAGATAAATCAAAACAAGGTGGAGGTCCATTAATAGATATCGGAACTCATGCTTTAGATTTAACTTTGTGGTTTATGAATAACTACAAGCCTAAAGCTGTATTTGGTTCTGTATTCCAAAAGTTAGGTACTATGGAAAAAGGACCAGAAGGAAATATGTTTGGACCATGGGATCCAAAAACTTACGAGGTTGAAGACTCAGCTTTCGGATTCATAAAGATGGAAAATGGAGCAACAATTTATTTAGAAGCTGCATGGGCATTAAATATGATAAATCCAAAAGAAGCTCAAGTTACACTTTGTGGAACTGAAGGTGGAGCAGAAATGTTTGGTTTAGCATTTGCAGATCAAGGTTATGTTGTATTTAATAAAGCTGCACATGGTAAGTTAGTTCAATCTCAACCTTCTGATGCAGGTGGAGTATTTGGTTTTGAAGGTGCAGGTCAATTAGAACAAAGGGATGCAGAAGCAATTCAATGGATAGATGCAATATTAAATGATACAGAACCACTTGTAAAACCAGAACAGGCAATTGTTGTAACACAAATACTTGAAGCAATATATAAATCAGCTGAGACTGGTAAAGTAATAGAGCTTTAGTAAAAATTAATTTTGTTTATAAATACAAAAAATCAGGTAGTATAAGATACCTGATTTTTTTGTATTTATAAACAAAAAAGATAAAATATTGATGTTTAAAAATAATATTATTTAAAATTTTTATTATAAAAACATTATTATATTAAAATATGAAATAAAAACAGATAAGAGAAAGGATGTATTTGCATCTGTAAACGATTAAAATTATAAACAAGTTATTGAAAGGAGAATATAAAGTCCAAAATTAATTTATGAGGATGGTGGTATAAAAAATAATAAGTTTGTTCAATTTAGAGTTTTATTTTTTTAACAAATTTCTGTGATATATACGAATAATGTCATAATGGTAATATTGGAATTATAACAATTTATTTTTGAATTAAATAGGAGGACTAAAGTTATGGTAAATGAAGTAAGCAAAGGAAATAAAGAAAAAACAGGTTTCAAGCTTGCAGTAAGTTATAGTTTTGGAGAAGTTGCATCTAATTTAAGTTGGTACATGATAAATAGTTATCTTACATTATTTTATACAGATGTATTAGGTCTTGCAGCAACAGCAATTTCAGGAATTATGCTTTTTGCACGTGTATTTGATACGGTATTTGATCCTTTAATGGGAATGATTGCAGATAGAACAAATACAAGATGGGGAAAGTTTCGTCCGTATATAATGTTTGCCCCACCTTTTTTAGCTATATTTAACGTAATGACATTCACAGTGTTTCCAGTTACAGGAATGACTAAAATTGCTTTATGTTTCATTACTTATTTTTTCACTGGTATATTGTATAGTGTATGTAATGTATCATTTTCATCTTTGATAAATGTAATAGCAAAAGATTCAACAGTACGTATGAATAT
>JAJXYA010000122.1 GCA_021780795.1 Bacillota bacterium
GTGGACAATATTTAAATGGAACAATAGATACTACAAGAACTATAGTCCTAGGAAATCTTACTGAAGAAGAAAGAACGGATTTTACTTTAGTGTTAAAAGGATTCATTGCCTTAAGCTCGGCTAAATTCTTACATGGAGCAACAGGTTCTAATTTAGATATACTCGCAAGACAACCGATTTGGGAGCAGGGTCTAGATTATAAGTGCGGAACAGGTCATGGAGTAGGTTTCTTCTTAAATGTTCACGAAGGGCCTCAAGGTTTTAGCCAAGTACCTAATACTATAAAATTAGAAAAGGGTATGATTATTACTAATGAGCCTGGAATATACAAAGAAGGAAAACATGGCGTTAGAACTGAAAATATTATGCTGGTAGTTGAAGATGAGAAAACAGAGTTTGGTCAATTTATGAAGTTTGAAGCAATCACCTATTGCCCAATTGACTTAGCTGGAATCAATAAAGACATGCTCACTGAAAGCGAAAAGCAATGGCTAAACAATTATCATAAGGATGTATACACAAAACTTGCTCCTCATTTAGATGAAGAAGAGAGAGCATGGCTAAGGGAAGAGACTAGAGGAATATAAAGAGTATGTTCAGTTTCAGAATTTGGATGGTTAATAAAGAAAAAAGTGTTATAAAAAATTAAAATAAGTACTTTGGAATTCATAAAAGGTATAGCAAAAATCTTGCTATACCCTTTATAAAGTAACAAAACTCGAGATTTCCTCACTCCCCCACTTATGCGTTGCTAAAATAACTCTATCCCTCAGCTCCAAAAATAGCTACATTCTGATTATCCAGTACAAACATATTATCTTTCCATTTTAAAGTATTCATAATATAACCTAAAGAGTCCGCATTATATCTTCCAGCTATTTTTTGATAGGCCAATAGCTCATATACTCCATTTGAATCAAAATCTACAGGATATAAACCACTTAGAGGGTTTACAAATCCACTGATTGGATTCTTTAGCTTTCCATCCTTATAGTATATTTCATTTAAATAATCCGCTTCCCTATTGGATATATCTATAATGTATTTTTTATTATTTTGCATACTAATAACTTCAACCTTATAGTTGTCTTTATAAGTAACTTCATATTTATATTTGTCATTATATACATTAAAATCAAACAGTAATCGTGCTGTATTATTAATAAACGAATAAATATAGTGGTACATTATCCCACCACTACCACCTGTATCAATGCTTATTAAGATATCATCTACACCATCTCCTGTGAAGTCTCCTAAAAATAGCCTAGGGTTATATCCTACATTATCACTAAGAGCTATACTAGTAAGCCCACCCATCATTCCCTCCTGTATTACAAGGGTAATATTTTGAATAAATGGGCTATCTGATGTCTTTATGCCAGTTAAATATATATTATTAGGTATTCCATCTCCGCTTACATCTCCTCTTGCATAAGAGACAATATTGGGACACGCCATATTAGTTCTAAAATAATAATTATACATAACGACTCCTTTTCATTATAAAGTTTCATACTATTTTATGAGTTAGACAGCAACAATGTTACATTTTTTAATTTTCATTACGGCAATAATACTTTCTTGCATTTAATATTTACGATAAAATTGAAATTCCTTGTTATTCGTAGATTGTGGATTCTTTGATATTCAAGCTCTCAATCGTTAATACTATATATGACTTTAAATCTATATAAAATCGATACTTTCATATAGAAATTAGTGCGTAACGGGGTGAACTCACAAAATGAAGAGTACCTGAAGAATAAATTCTCCAAGTACTTTATTTAACTGTTTGATTTAACAATATTATAGTAAGAGTTTACTGTTAAAAAGTAATAAATCATGTATATAACTGTATAGACACTGACAGTTATGATTATAGGTAATGTTAAGTCTTCCCTCATGAGTTTTGATAAAAGTGTTGAGGCTACAAAGCTGTGCATTATTCCAATTACAAGTGGCAATGCGAAGACAATAAATATTTGTTTTCTTATAGAAGCCTTTATTTCTTTGTTTGTTACCCCTATGTTTCTAAGAATTTCATACCTGGCTTTATCATCATTGGCTTCGGATAACTGCTTAAAGAATATTATACTTCCTGTAGCTACCAAGAATAATAGGCCTAAGAAGGCACCGATAAAAATTATTAAACCTGCAATGGTAAGTCCTCCTCTATATTCTGAATAATAGGATGAAAAGGTAAAACTGCCTCCATTATTTTGGGGAAGTTGCCTAGATAATAAGCTGGTAAGCTCATTTGTAAGCCCTTCACTATCTTTTCTATTATCAGTAATATATCCTTTTATTCTGTAGTTATTATCTTTTGTATGGTATTTATTATAAACCTCATCCGTTACAACAACGGTATATCTCATCATACCGGAGTTTGAAAGAGAATAATTCTTAAAACTCACAGCCTTCAAAAGAAGTTTATTATCGTTTTCGTCTATCGTAATAGTTTTTCCCGTATAGTCATTCTTTGAGGTAAAATTTAAAATTTGACCAAATACAACTGTTTCATTACTATTCTTTAGTTTTATTCTATCCTTCAATCCCCGAGCACTTGCAATTTCATTATAATTACTTTCTGATAGTATATAAAAATCCACTGGTGAAGCTTGTTTTACTGAAGATGCATTAGAAAAATCAGGCCACTGTCCTTTTATTTTAGCAAAATTCATATCTATAGAATTAATAATTTTATTTTTAGGATACTTTGAAATTATAGCTTCCACCTTTTCATCTAAAGCTTTGTCATTGCTTGCATATGCGTAAGTAAAGCCATAGTTTTCTTGTAAATTTACTGAAAGCTTATAATAAAAACTGGCAGATACCTCCATAGCTGTAAGAGTAGCAGCGCTTAATACTGCTATAGTAGCCAAGGTCCTGGCACTTGCTTTAATTCTGTATAGCAACTGAGAAGTACCTATCATGTTAATACCTTTATAATATTTTCTCTTATTCTCCTTTGAAAGCTTAATTATAAATAGCGTTAATGAAGAAAAAAGCATAAACGTTCCTATTATCGTAAGCCCTAACGTTATAAATATGGCTAAGAAAGTAAAACTTGATAGGGGCTGCATATATACCCAATACCCTACACCAATCAATAAAACTGATGCTACTGAAGCAAGCACTGAAATCTTTGGTGCTTTCTCCCCTTGACTTTCTGCTTTAAAAAGCTCTATAAGCTTAAATTTATATATAAGTCTGTAACCGTGTATTGAGGTTATCAAAAATAATATTATAAATACAATTGCTGTATTTAATACAGCTTTTGCAGGTATCATAAATGTAATATTAGCTGAGAACCCCATGAGTCTGATTAAAAGCATTATAAATAGCTTTGAAAACAAGCTTCCAATAAGGATACCTGTAACCAGCGCCGCTATACCCATAACAACATTTTCATAAAAGAGCATTGTTCCAATTTGTCTTTTTCTTATTCCAAGAAGAGAATACATCGCTACTTCCTTTTTTCTTTTTCTTATAAAGAAAGAGTTTGAATACCAGATGAAAATTCCAACAAATATTGCAATAACTATGGCTGATGCTTTAAATACAGCGGCAAAATTTATTGAAGAACCAACAACCTTTTGAACCTGTGTGTTATATTCTATTGAAGTAAATGTAAAGTAAATCATTATGCTGAATATCATAGATGCAAAGTATAAGAAATAGTTATAAAAGTTTCTTTTTATGTTTTTAAAGGCGATATCAAATAAACCCATCATTCTCTCACTCCTTTCAAGTTTCACTTTATTACATATCTGTTAAGCCGCCGCCCAAGGTTTTGAGTACATCAAGTATCTTTTGGAAGAATTCTTTTCGGGAGCCTCCTCGGACAAGTTCTGTAAATAATAAGCCGTCCTTGATAAAGATTATTCTTTTACAATAGCTGGCTGCGAAAGCGTCATGAGTCACCATCATGATAGTAGCTCTATTTTTTTCATTTAAATCGCTTAATGCTTGAAGTAATTCAGTAGATGACTTTGAATCTAAAGCACCTGTAGGTTCATCTGCAAGAACTAAGGTAGGCTTACTTATTATAGCTCTTGCTGCTGCAGTTCTCTGCTTTTGGCCTCCTGAGATTTCATAAGGATATTTGTTTAAAATATCATCTATACCTAAGCTTACAGAAACCTCCTCAAGTCTTCTTTCAATTTCATTTATTCTTACCTTAGAAAGTGCTAAGGGAAGAACTATATTTTCTCTCACCGTTAAGGTATCCAAAAGATTAAAATCCTGAAAAATAAACCCCAGTTTATTTCTTCTAAAAATAGATAGCTTCTCTTCATTCATTTTTACTATATCTTCGCCCCCTATAGTAACAGTACCACTACTTGGTTTATCTATAGTGGAA
>JAJXYA010000107.1 GCA_021780795.1 Bacillota bacterium
TAATATAGGAGTAGATATTGTTAATTGTTAGAATCAATTATTTCCTTTAATGTAATATTTTCATTAATGAATCTAGCCTTACTTTTTTCCTTTTTAAGGCTTATTGCTCTCTGTGGACAATTATGAGCACAGGCCAAACATTGCTGACAATTATTCATAAAGATAGGTCTCTTATCTACTTTTATATTATCTACAGGACATACCTTTTCACAGGTTTTGCATCCATTACAATTACTTTCTACAATGAAATTCTTTTCAAATTCATTGTCGTAAACTAATTTTTCACCTAGTATTCTAAAACCTTCCGTAATAATAGAGTGTTTCTTAATATATTTCTTTCCTTCCTCAATATCTTTTATTATTTTACTCAAATTTTCTTCTATATTTTTCTTAGCTTGTCCTTGTACTTGCTTATTCATATCAAAACCAGGAAGGTAATTGTCAACCATAACTATTTCATTGATATAAGAAAATTCGATTTTATTCCTTTTCCCTATTTCTAAAAGATGTCTTGTCGTTGCCCCAGCATAAAATCCATAAGTTGTTATTCCAAAAATATATTTACTTTTTAGTTTCACTTTCTTTAGAAATTGTTCAACAATTTTAGGAACCCCATTAGAATACGATGGAAATACAATTCCGATTTTTTCATCTTCAAAATCAAATCGACCTTCTTTTATTAACTTAGGAATAGAGTAATACTCATCCCCAATTTTCTTTGCTACATATAAGCTATTTCCTGTTGATGTAAAATATAATATTTTCATAATTTCCCCCTCAATTTTAGTGTTACATTTGTAACGCAATCTTCAATATAGTATAATGTTAGGTATAGAATATTGCAATGGCATACATATCAAGTGTTACAAAAGAGAGGATATTGTTTATGGTAAATAAAAATACTAATTCACAAAATATGATAACAAAAGAAAGCATTTTTACTGCACTTATGATTTTAATGGGAAAAAAGAATTTCAAAGAAATTTCTATTACAGAGATAGCTAAAAAAGCTGGTGTATCACGAATGGCTTTTTATAGAAATTATAATATAAAAGAAGATATTATTGCTACTTACATTGATGAACTCTTTCAGGAATACTTTAATGAAATATTAAATCACAAGAAAAAAGATATCTATGAGAATCTACGTTTGTATTTTTCCTACTTCAGAAAAAATGAGAAATTAATTTATAATTTAATTAATTCTAATTTAATCAATATATTACTTGAAAAATGTGTTGAATCTTTTCATTCATTATCTCAGGATGTTGAATGTCACAAATTATACTCTCCAGAAAAACAGAAATATTGGATTGAATTTATAGCAGGTGGACTATATAATGTCGTAACTGAATGGGCAAAGAGTGGCATGAAAGAAAGCGATGAGTATATGGCTAAAATTGTTTTTGATTTCATAAATGATTAATTTTATATCAATTATAATCATAGTATCAGATGATTCTGTATTTTTTTAATAGTGAGTTAGTAAAAAATCCTCCACAACACTTATATTAAGTATTGTGGAGGATTTAAATGATTTAGGCGAACTTCAACTAGCCCATATATCTTAATTGAATTTTATTATCTCATTTTATTTTAATGATAAAATCACGTCTTCACTTGTTCTAATCTTACCTATCCTAGGAAAAATATGTTTACAAACATATTCATGCTCTTCTTTTGTGATCGCTGTCATTGCATCTTCGGTAAAAATTTGATTATAACCAAGTTGAAAAGCTTCTCTTGCTGTAGTATCTACGCCAATTCCAGTAGAAATACCACATAGTGTTATAGTATCGATTCCACGACGTCTTAACTGTAAGTCAAGATCAGTACCATAGAATGCTCCCCATTGTCTTTTGGTAATAGTATAAGTATTCTTATTATTTGCTATTTCAGGTACTAAGTTATCCCAGCCTTCTGGAAATTGCATTGAATTAGCTTTTAAATCTACCTTTGGTTTTAACATATCTTTTCCATCTAGCGTTGAAACTCTTACTAGAACTACAAAGGCTCCCTTTTCTGTGAATGTATTAACTAATCTGCTTGCATTCTGAATAACCTCTACAGTAGTATGAGGTGAACACTCCCTGTTTACAATTCCATTTTGCAAATCTATAACTACAAGTGCTGTTTTTTCTGCTTTAATAACTTCAGTTTCATTTGTTAATTTTAAATCTTCCATTTTCATTTCTCCTCATTCATCTATTTTATTTTTTATGCAAATTTTAATCATATTTAAGGACAACAATCCCTGAATAATCTTCAATATTTGCTTTGTTTAATTCCAGCTCCTCATATTCTTTCGCTTTCAATCCTGAAGCTGAAATAAATTTATCAACTGTGCCAAATATATAGCCAATTAGACCTAATGCCTTTGTCCTGTAGTGCATAGGTATAACAATTGTTGGGCTTAACTGCTTAATTACTTGAGCCGCATCAAATGCATTAATTGTGGCTAATCCACCAACAGGAAGTAGTAGTATGTCCACGTTTCCTATTTTTTCTATCTGATTTGAAGTTAGAATATGTCCTAGATCACCGCAATGACAAATATTTATTTCATCAATTTTAAAGTTATATACCGTGTTTTTCCCTCTCTTTGATCCCGAAAATTTATCATGAAATGTTTCCACACCTTTTATCTCTATTCCATCTTCTGAAAACTCACCTAATTCATTTATGTGTACAAAACTACTTTTGACTGCGTTTATATTATTGTGATCACCATGCTCATGACTTGTAGATACTATATTTGCTTCAATTTCAGGCAATTTATAACCCAACATTTTCTTAAATGGATCTGTTAGTACTTTTGTTCCATTTTCAGACGTTATCATAAAACATGATTGACCGAACCATTTAATTTTCATTTTAATTCTCCAATCTTTTTAAATACTTGCCTCTCTATTATAAACCTTTGTATAAAAAGTCTATTCATTTTGTAGGCACATACCTTAGACCATTATTAATTTAAACTAAGTTTTTTATAGACTTTAAAATAAACCCATACTGCATTTATAAGTAACAAAGCACTTGTAATAAAAAATACATATCTTATTCCAAAGTATGCTGCCACTTGCCCGCCTAAAACCGAACCTCCAAATACACCTAAATATCCTGCTGACATGTTAAATCCAAAAACTCTGCCTGTTAGTGAAGATGGTGTAATTTTCTTCACCAAGATATTAACAGAAGGAATCAGCCCTGCAGTTGCTAATCCTAATAAAAAACGAAGACCCACTAACTGCCAAGGATTATTAACAAATGCTTGTGGTATGAAAACTAGTCCTGCAACTACAAGAGCAACTAATATAACTTTATGCGCGCCGATTTTATCCGAGAGTTTTCCAAGTCTTGGAGCCGCAATTATATTTGCCAACCCTGAAGCTGAAAATGCTATTCCAGCGAGCAGTGCAACATGACTAGTATTACCTGATAATTGAGTAATATATATTGTTATGATTGGTTCCACAGAATATAAGGCCACAGTTAATACAAAAAAGGTCACAAACATGGTAATAGTCAAGCTTTTTTCAGGAACACTATTCCATACTTCTCTCATACTAAGCGTCTTTTTCTCTTCACGAGTAAAAGATTCCTTTACAAATAATGCAGTTGTAATAAATGCAACCATCATTAGTAATCCTGTTATAAAAAATACATTTTGTAAACCGAATTTCTCTCCAATATAACCACCAATCACCGGTCCAAGCAAAGAACCTGCAATATTTGATGTTGAAAGAGTGCCTAAAGCAAATCCTGCGTGTTCCTTATCTGTCTGAGTTGCAATCAATGTAGTACAAGCAGTTCCATAACCTGTGATAGCACCCTGTAATAATCTCAATCCTATGAGTACATATACATTTGGTGCAAAGCCCATGCATCCTATAACTATAGCCATACCAAGGCTTGCCCTAAGTAACATTGGTTTTCGTCCAAATTTATCAGCAGCATGACCCCAAATTGGTGAAAAAATAGCTGAAATGATAAACGTAATACCAAAGGCAATTCCTGAAAGTTGCGTAATTGAAGCTGTATCTTGAACTCCAAGATGTTGTATATATAGAGGCAAAACTGGAGCGATTTGACTCATTCCAATACCTGTTACAAACATTCCAAACCAGCAAACCATTAAATTTCTTTTCCACATTTTCATAAATATAGTCCTCCTTTCTTACCATAAGTATAAACTATATTTAATAGCTTGTAAACTATATTTTATAGTTTACAGGTTATGAAAGTAGTTTATAAATAATACAGGCCTTGCTTTGTTTGCCGTGACCGGAACAGAAAAAGCACTGGCCGCTGGATTGAATCCGGTGATGGCCGCGCTGATGGGGATGTTAACTGGAATCGGA
>JAJXYA010000333.1 GCA_021780795.1 Bacillota bacterium
ATTCTATTACTAAAGAGGAAACTTCAACCGCAGCAAGTGAACCAAATAAAAGTACTGTAAATACAACCAGTGAAGCCATGAATGAAAATAATAAGCATACTGCATTTTCAAGTGCTGTGTCTTGGTTTAACTGGCAAAGCTCGGCCCTTGCTTGGATGATTGTAACTTGCATTATTTACCTGTATCTTCTTTTAGTCAACTTGAGACTTTTAATTAATAATAAGAAACTTCCAGTATGCGTTTCCAAGGATATCTTAGAGCTTGTGCAGGAATGTAAAAGTATGTTAAAGCTCCACACTAGCGTTACTTTAGTGTATGGTGATTCCCTTAAATCTCCCGGGATTTTTGGGATATTTAACCCTAAAATTATTATTTCTCCTGAGATAGTTAAAAAGTTGTCTCCCGAAGAACTACGGTACATTTTCTTGCACGAGCTCAGCCATTTAAAACGCCGTGATCTGCACATTAATGGCATATTGCTCTTGGTTCAGGTTATTTATTGGTTTAACCCCCTTACTTGGTATGCACTAAGTCTTATGAAACAGGATTGCGAAATGGCCTGTGATGCATTAGCTTTAGGCACATTAAAACCGGAAGAACAAAAAAGCTATGGACACACCATTATCAGTCTTTTGGAAATACTTTCGCAGCCATATTGGGTTCCAGGAACACTTAGTTTCATCAGTAAGTTTAATAAAAGGAGGATTATTATGTTGTCATCCAGTAAAAAAACATCGATAAAATGGGGTATTGCAGCTATATCGATGGCACTTCTTGTAGGGTGTACCAGTGTAAACAGCCCCGTTAGTCCTACAAGCAACAATGAAAATCAAACATCATCTACTATAAGTGCTGAGTCTAATACTACGGCAAACACCAATATTACGTCAAACTCCGATACTACGTTAAACTCTAATGCTTCTTCATCTTCAACTAATACTGACTCAAACTCAATTTTATATAACAATACTAAATACGGTTTTAACTTTATATTACCAAAAAGCTGGCAAGGTTTTTCCATTATCGCTGGAAATTGGCAGGGCAATGATATAGCATCTGGTAAGGTTACTGAAAGTGGTCCTATGCTTTCCATTAGACATCCTAAATGGACTTCTAAAAACCCAAGGCAGGATATTCCTATTTTCGTATTTACCCTTAACCAGTGGAACTTGCTTCAAAAAGAAGAATTTCATATAGGAGCTGCTCCAATTGGACCAAGTGAGCTTGGTAGAAACAATATTTATGTTTTTGCACTTCCAGCACGTTACAACTTTGCATTCCCCATTGGATATCAGGAAGTAGAAGATATATTGAAAAATCATCCTCTTAAGCCTATTCAGATATCTCAAAGTACTGACTCAAAAACATCTATGCTTTTGAATATGATGGCGCTTGCAAAACAAGGAAAAGTTATTAATTGTGATTTTACTGCTAAAACAACAACTATAGACACTGTTATAAAAGCCTGGGGACAGGCAAATAAAACTGATTATGTAGCAACTGCTAAAGGAAGCTATGCCACTTATACAACCCATAATGTTGTCTTTGGTTTTAACAAGGGAGAGCAAATATTTGAAATTCGTTCTTTCGATACCCAGCTAAAGAACTTATCTTTAACTAAAGTAAAAGAGATTTTCGGAGCTCCAGCTTATGATTCTAAGAGCAGTAAGGAAGAAATAATTGGATATACAGCAGGCAGGGATTTTAAAATAGAACTTGTATTTAGTCTTCCTACAAAGGATCATCCGAGCCCAGTGATTAATCATTATAATGTTCTTTATCCAAGTGGAACTGTTAATTCTATGGCAAGTGACCCTGGAAGACAGTGGTAGATTTTCACTTGAAGTAATTTTATAAAAGCTTTGTATATAAGTTAAGAGAGAAGGAATTCCGAAATCTATTATAGGTTTTCGGGATTCCTTATTTCTTTTCATTATGCTTATTTTAAATTAAACTTGATTAATGAATCTAATAAAACTTCTATAAAATTAATTTTAAGCATATAAAATAATAAATAAAGTTCCAAAGGAGTAACTATGCTTAAAAGTAATTTTGCTAAAAAGTCCTTTATCATGATTTTATCGAATATAGCTACTAGTATACTTGGTTTTATGTTTTCAATAGTTTTATCAAAGGAGCTTGGTCCTGAGGGCATGGGACTCTATGGACTTGTAAGACCAATTAATAGGGTATTTTTATGTATTGTTTGCGGTGGGCTCTTTACAGCTGTTTCAAAGGTATCGGCACAATTTTATGGCAAGAAGGACTTTAAAAACTTAAAAAGAACTATACAAACGTCCTTTACCTTTACAATCATATGGTCCATTTTTATAGCAACTGTTTTATTTTTTCTTGCTCCTGCTATAAGTACCTATATTATTAAAGATACAAGAACTATTAATGCCTTAAGACTACTTTGTCCTACTGTGGTTTTTATTGCTCTTTCTAGTTGCATTCGAGGATATTTTATCAGTACTTTTCAAATAGGTGTACCAATGCTTATAGATATTTTTGAAAAAGCAATTAGAATATTCATCTTAGTATTTATTATTAGCACTCTTAAGTCCACTAACATAAGCAACATAGTTACTTATACATACTTTGCTTTATGCATTGGAGAGTTCATCTCTTTTATTCTACTCTATGGATACTATAAATTAAACATTAAAAAGATGCCAACCTCAACCCACAGTGGTGAAAGTAGAGCCCAGCTTTTGTTTGATACCTTGTCCATCTCTTTTCCTCTTTTAACTACAAATTTAATCTCCTCCATACTTTCTACCTTTTCCACATTGATTGTTCCAAGGCGATTGGTAGAAGCTGGACTGGAGTATAAAGTAGCTTTAGGACTCATTGGAAAATATAATGGAATGGCTAAAAATATTCCCTTTTTCCCCATGGTTATTGTAGAATCCATAGCAGTTTTATTAGTACCAGACATATCTAAAAGCTTAATTAATAAGGATTATAAATCTATAGATCGTCGTATTTTTAAAGCCCTAGAATTATCTTTTCTTCTTGGGGCTACAGCTTTGGCAATAAGCCTATGTATAGGTGATAATTTAGGTTATTTGCTCTACAAGAGAAAAGATTTAGGAAACTATATAAAATTTGCAGCTTTAGTAGCACCTATCTTATATACTTCTTCTACCACCTACGCAATTTTAAATGGTTTTGGAAAACAAAAAATAATTTTAAGAAACTCTTTAATTATATCAGTTCTAAGAATAATACTTTTATATACTTTCACAGGAATCCCTTCAATAAATGTTTATGGGTATGGAGTAACAATAATTATAACCTCCTCCATTTCCTTAGGCCTTAATTTATGGGAAATCTCTAAGGTTTCACCATTGAACTTTAATTTTTTCCCCTTTATAGTTAATGTTTTAATAGTTGTGTTTACATTCTTTTTACTCATAATACTTAAAAATGTTTTATTCACAGCACCATTAATAATAAGTAGTACAATTATAATACTTTCTGGGTTTTTCATAGTATTTTTTCTTAAGAATGTTTTTTAAAAGGAAACATATTTTATTATAATTCTTTTTTTAGTTCGGAATTGGCTCCTATAAATTGAACACTGACTTAAGGTTCCTTCAGCCTTCTTAAATTTTATAAATAAACAAATAGTCAGGGTTAACCGTAATAAAAGCTCGTTGACTCTTTATGAAAACCTTGGTAACATTAAATAAAGATGTAGTTAATTTCCAAGTAGCAAAGTAAAATAGCAAAATCGAGGCACTTTTTATAAAATTTCTACTTCAAAGTACTTTCAATCTTATAACAATGGCTAATAAGAGTAATTAACAAAAGTAATGGTGCAAGTCACCAGAGGAAAGAAGGAAACAAAATGAAATTAACAAAGGTTTTCAAATCATACTCAGGTCTACCACGGGGAATATACATTTTATTTTTTGTAAGAATAATAAATAGTATGGGTAGTTTTGTTTTTCCACTTTTAACCCTATTTTTAACGGACAAGCTTGGCCTTGGAGCTAAGGAGGCAGGAATGTTCGTTTCACTGTCCGCTTTATCCTACATTCCTGGAGGACTTTTAGGTGGAAAACTCTCTGATATTATTGGAAGAAAAAAGGTTATGATTATTTTCCAGACCATAGCCGCTCTTTTATTTTTACCCTGTGCATTCCTAGGAAATTCAATGGTTATTCCATGGCTTTTAATTTTGGCGGGAATTTCAATTAGTGCTGTTCAGCCAGCAAATAGTGCAATGGTTGCTGATTTGACGGACTCAAGTAATAGAAAGGCTGCCTTTTCACTTTTATATCTTGGGATAAATATAGGTTTTTCAATTGGACCTATTTTAGCCGGCTTCCTTTATAAAAAC
>JAJXYA010000185.1 GCA_021780795.1 Bacillota bacterium
CAAGACATATGATGAATTTATTAAAGAATGCAAGCCTTTAACTGAAAAAGAGAAAATAGAATATGGTTTATTAAAGTAAAAGCACTTACTAAATAAAAATAGTAGGTGCTTTTATTATGCCTAAAAATAAGGAGGTGTAAATGACTTGAGTGATTTATTAAAAAGAAGAGGAATTGTTAAAATAAGTAGACCTATTATTGGAGCTAACCCAGAAGAAGTCCTGGAAGCCCTAAAAGATGTTTTGGTAGTGAGTTTGGAAAATGACTTTATGTCGGATACACTAATATACAAAGGTTATTCTAAACGCTTTGATTTAGTAGAAAATGGCGAAGTTATACCAAATTATATTGCAGAAGTACAGAGAGATAGAGATATCATTAAGGTAACGTTGCATAGAGAAAAAGAATATACTGAAAAAGATGTTAAAACAATGATAAAAGAACTACAAGAAAGTTTTAGGAGGGAATTTAACGGTGAAACAAATGGATAAATATATAGGCTTTAAATTTATTGAGGCAATGCCAATGAATAAGGTTGACTATGAAACTGAAAGAACTGGTGAAGACGTCTACTTAAAATGTAGAAATGAAGAAGGTTATAAAGTAGTTTATCCTGACGGTTATGTGTCATGGTCGCCAAAAGATGTATTTGAAAAAGCTTATTTGAAAGTTACACCTAACCCTAGACTCACAAATACTGACATTTCAATATCTCAAGGTATGGTAGATGATTTTATAAAAGAAACACATGTGTCTACTATAGGTGATAAAACAACTTTAGTAAGAGTAATCCTAGTAAATGGATTTGAAATCATAGAAAGCTCAGCTTGTGTAGATAAATCCAATTATAATGAAAAAATAGGTGCAGAAGTTTGCTTAAAGAAAATAAAGGATAAAGTATGGTTTCTTTTAGGATTTTTACTGCAAACTGCTGTTGTAGGTATTAAATAAAGTATTTAAAGGTATAGACATATGCATTGAAGGAGGTGGAAGCTTGAAAAATAAAATACTGCAAATGAATTGGCAAGTTAAAGTACTTGATGAAGCAAATAGAATTATTGAAATGATAGGTAGTGATGAAAGTTTTGATAGAGTTGGAGACAAGATGTACATGTCTGGTGCCGACCTAACTAATTATAAAAAGAATCCTGTAATAATTGCTAACCACAATTATGGATATACTGAAAAACCGAGTGTTATTGGTAGAGCTTTAGATGTTAATATAGTAGGCTCTAAAATGATATTCAAAGTGCAATTTGCTGAAACTGACAACGGCAAAGAATGGTTTTACTTATACGCCAATAAATACATGAATGCTTCTAGTATTGGGTTTATACCTAAAGAATATAAACCGAATGATCAAGGCGGCTATGACTTTATTAAATGGGAACTACTTGAACTAAGTATGGTAGCTGTTCCCTGTAATCCAAACGCAGTCCAAAGAGCTTTTACTGATGGGCATATCAGCAAGGCTCTTTTTGATTTGATTAATAAAAATAATGAAAGTGAGGTAGAAAACATGACAAGTAAAGAAGTTGAAGCTTTAATAAGTAAGACTGTAGATGATAAGGTAAAGACTTTAGAAACAAAACATGCTAATGAATTGTCAGCAAAAGTAAAAGAAATTGAAGAGCTTAATACTAAAATTAAGGACCTTGAAGGATTAGTTGAGGGCAAGACAGGTGCAAAACTTAGTAAGGCAACTGCTGAAACTCTTACAAAAGCCTGTGAAGGAATAACAACACACATTAAATCTATAACTGATATGTGCACAAATGTTGTTGAAACCCAAGAAACTGACGGTGACGGAGACAATGGAGATTCTACAAAAGACTACACTTATGAAGAAATTCAAAAAATGGTTGCTGACGATATAGAAAAATTATTAAAGGAGGCAAAATAATATGCCAAAATTAACAGAAAAAGAATTAGCTGAGGTAGTAAAAGGAACAACAGAGGCAATACTTAAGGAAAAAGGGTTTACTGAGACAGTCAGAAAAATTAAATTTGCTGAAAAACCTATAGATGAAATGAGTAAAGAGGAAAAAACACTTAAATACTTCTTAGCAAAGATGGACAACAACAGAGCTGAAATCCAAAAGTATTGTGGCGGTGTGGCAAAAGACTTATCCGGTGGAACTGCTGGTAGTGGTCTTGAATTACTTCCTACTGAATTTCATACTGATATTATAGATAGAATAAACTCTGATCCGGTTGCACTTAGAAATAAATGCACAGTAGTTCCTGTAACTTTCCGTAATGGAACCTGGCCTGTAGGATTAACCGGAATTAATCTTACGTGGGAGAACTCAGACACTAACCCATTAACTCCAACAGCTCCTACTTTTGGAAGCTTAACTTATAGCGTAATCAGACTTGACGGGTATACTGCAATGGCAAGAGACTTAATGGCAGATACACCAGTTAACCTTTATGGATACTTGGTTAAACAGTATGCTAAAGCATTTGTTAAGGCTGAAAACCTTGCAATCATGGTAGGCACTGGCACAAATCAGCCACAAGGTATAATCAATGCTGCAAACTTGAAAATAGTGCCTTGTATAAATGCAGCAAGCTCTAATCTTTTAACAGCTGACGATATGGTGTCTTTACCATACTCAATCGATGTTAACTGGAGAGATGGCGGTTGTTATTATATGAATACCGGAGCAGTAAGACAAGCTAAATTATTTAAGGATTCCCAAGGTAGATACTTATGGACTAATGGTGATATGCAAGCAGGCAAACCCGCAACATTCAATGGCTACCCTGTACAAGAATTCACAGCCTTGTTTCCTGAAAACTTAACAGTAAATGCAAAGTCTACATGCTCTGAAATGGTATTTGGTAACCTTGAGTATTATTACTTATTTGATAAAAATGAAATGGGTTCAGAGATGAATACTCAATCAGATCAGGCATTTAAGAATCATGAGGTTTTAGTTAAGATGTGGGAAAGAATTGATGGTAAAGCTGCTATTGGTGCTGCGTTTGCCCTTTTAACCGGTTTTTTAAAATAGTAATTATATAGGCTGTAGGATAATTCTTATAGCCTATTATTTTGAAAGGATAAATTATGAAAATTAAAATATTGACTTTTGTCTCAAGGCAAGAGATTGGAACTCTATCAGATTTAAAACAAGGAGACATAATCAACATAGATGATACTATAGCAGAAAAATTAATAAGTGCTGGGAAAGCACAATTCGAATTTTAAGGAGGAATATTAAATGAAAGTAGTAAAATTTACAAAACCTTTAGATGGATATAGAGAAGAAGATGTGGCGAGTTTTGAAGATGCTGTAGCAGATAGAGTTATAGCTGCAGGATATGGCGCTGAGATTCAATTAGCAGATACAGTACTTACGGATTCAAACGCTAAAAAGTAGGTGTTATAAATGCCATTAACAACTTTAAATGATGTAAAAAGTTATCTCCAAATAACAGATACTTCTGATGATAGCTTTTTAAATCTATTAATAGCAGATGTTCAAACAACTATTGAGAATTATTGTCATAGACATTTTGATGTAAATACTTATACTTCAGAACAACACAATGTTAATCATAAAATATTTACAAAAGAAACTCCTATTATTTCAGTTTTAAATATAGTTAGACTTGACGGAAGCATTATAAATACTGTCCCAGATAGTAATGCTATGACTAATTATAGGATATTCCCCGGTTATGTAGAATTGCTTGATTACAAATATGTAACTATGGGGAATAAACTTAAATACGTAAATTCAGAAGAATCTTATGTAGAGATAACTTATACAGCTGGTTACGATACTCCTCCTGCTGATTTATCATTAGCAGCTATCAAGCTTATAGCTCTGGAGTACAAAGAAAGTCGAGAAGATAGACTTGGTGTAGAACAGGAGTCAGAAGGTGATGTAAAATATGTTTATGCTAAGAAAGATTCGGAGATGCCATTGAATATATCATCCGTACTTGATAGGCATAAAAGAGTGTCATTATGAGGCATGATGATAAACTTGTTATTACAAGAACATCTACAGTTAAGGACCCTGTAACTCATATAGCTAAGCAAGTTATTGAAACAATTCCAAGCACAGGGTTTTATCCATGTAGACTAGGCAGAGCAAAAGGTAACTTAGTACAAATGCAACCACAGGGGACTTTTACACAACAGTTGAGGCTTTATATACCTAACGTATTAGCTAGTATAAAAAGTGGTGATATAGCTACTATAGCGTCATCTAAATATGTAGTGGGCAATGTTTATATAGCTAATAGGCATCATATAGAAGCTGACGTAACCTACAAAGAGGAAGTGTAATTATGAGTGATGCAGATTTTAAAATTGAA
>JAJXYA010000114.1 GCA_021780795.1 Bacillota bacterium
AAGGAATCTAGATCAGTTACTAATTTTATAAGCTAATATTATTATAAAATCCATCTTCAAACATATCTCTAACCTCATCTAAATTGCTTGTCTTACTTAGAGCTAGAATCAGTTTGATTCTAGCTTTTTGACCGTTCATGTTATCTCCAAGTATTACCCCAAGATTTCTAAGCTCTTTTCCTCCACCTTCATATCCATAAGAAGGGAACACTCTTCCCTCAAAGCATCTAGAAACAATTACAACAGCTATATTATTATTTATAGCGTTTTTTACCCCTTGAACCATTTCAAGAGGAATGTTTCCTCTTCCCATAGCTTCTATTACTATCCCTTTGTCTCCTTCAGAAACGCAAAAGTCTATAAGCCTCCCGTCCATTCCTGAAACGCACTTAATAAGATCGACCTTAGCACTTAATTCATCTATTTTAATGTTTAATTTTTGCTCGCTATTTCTATAAAATATCACCTCATTATTATCTACTATTCCAATAGGTCCAAAAACAGGAGTTTGAAAAGCATTAAGGCTCATGGAATTAGCTTTTGTTACTTCACTGGCACTATGGAGTTCTCCATTTAGGCAAACAAGCACACCTCTGTTCTTCGAATTTTCGGATATAACCGTACAAATTGCTGCAGCTAGATTGGAGGGCCCATCATAACCCAATTCTGAACCGCTTCTCATTGCACCTGTAATAACAATTGGCTTTTCAGAAGCAATAGTTAAGGCTAAAAAATATGCTGTTTCTTCTAACGAATCTGTTCCATGGGTTACGACTATGCCATCGATATCTTCTCTAAGGAGTAATTTTTCAACATATTTAGACAGCTCCAACATAACTTCAGGAGTAATATGGGGGCTAGGAAGGTTTGAAAAATTATAAGATTCTATTTCAGCAAACTCCTCTATACCTGTTACCATTGCCATTATTTCTTCACCAGTTAAAGATGGTACTGCCGCTTTTATTATAGGATCTACCTTCATCGAAATCGTACCACCATTAAACACAACTGCTACCTTTTTCATAATCACTTCTCCTATCCATTACATTTCTATATAATCTTAATGTTTTTATTCATAACAAAAATAAAGGCGGCAAATATAAACAGAGTTCTTGGTTTCAGGTGGAGTTTTTTTACTCCATCTGAAACTTAGAAATCGTTATCCAGGGACGTAGCAGCCGTCATACTCTAAAGAGAAAGCGACTATACCAAATTAAAAATTTGGTATATCTGCTTTTCCCACTTTGAAGAAGATGGGAGTGTTACGGATGGTAGTCATCGGATAAACAATAATACTACAGCTACAAACACCGACCCTTTTCTACTTTACTTCTACTTTCTTAAAATATATTATAGTTAATATTATAAATACCACAGTGTACGCAGCTCCAATTAATGCACCATGAATTTCTACTGAATTTGGTAGATTTTTCATAGCTAAATTTTCAAGCTGTGTAGTTATAAGATTATTATACACAATTTCAAATTTCTTTGAAACAAACATTGTTAAAAGTTGAAAAATTTTTGGCGAAATTAGAAACAAGCCTGCATATAAAAAAGCAAAAGTTGTTGAGTTTTTAATGAAAATGCATAAAAAAGTTCCAACTGATACTGCTCCAATCCATAAAGGAGCTGCCCATAATATCCTAAAAAACAAATCAACATCCGTGGAAGCTGGACTTTTGCCTGTACCTAGTACAATTGTTCCAACTCCAAATAAGACTACCATAATTATAATTCCTGATATTAATGAAAGTATTACCGAAACTATGAATTTACAAATAACAAGTTTCTTTCTATCTAAACCAAAAGCTAAAACATTTTTCATTGTAAGATTTTTATGCTCTTCTGCAATAGCTATATCTAAAAACATTATAGTTAAAAATATAGGAAGTGTAAGCACACCTACTGTCAAAAGCAGCAAAGTATCTAATCCTACGCTAACTGTACTAGAACTTACTTTCATTAAAATAATAAGCAACAGGCAAACAGATGCACAAATGCCTGTAGCTATCCAAAGATATGCTCTGTTAATATTTCTATATAACTCAGCTTTAATGTAATTAAGCATTTTTATTACCCCCAATTAAATTCATAAAATAGTCCTCCAGATTTAATCCATTTTGATTTAAGGAATATAGCTTTATTCCGCTCATTACCAAAGCTTGTGCAACCATTTCTGGTTTGTCTACTAGCTGCATTAGCCTTATGTTTTTGTCATTTAACACCTCGTAATCTTTACAGCCTAATTGGTTTTCAATTATTGCAGTAGCTTTTTCTACATTATCAACTTTAATCACTATACAGCTCTTCAACTTTTCTTCTAACTTTTTAGCAGAAATTTGCTCTATGAGCTCTCCTTTATTTATAAAACCATATTGGGTAGTAAGTTGCTCTAATTCGCTTAAAATATGACTTGATATTATTATAGTTACATTTTTCTCTTTGTTAAGTCGTAATAGTATTTCTCTAATTTCAACAATTCCTGCTGGATCTAACCCATTAATCGGTTCATCCAATATTAATAGGTCTGGATTTGACATAATTGCTAGTCCAAGCCCTAAACGCTGCTTCATACCTAATGAAAAATTTTTAAATTTTTTATTTCCAGTATCCTCTAAACCAATAAATTTTAGAGTGTTCTTAACAACTTCCTCATCATCTATCCCTCTTTGTATTTTGTAATATTCTAGATTTTTTCTTGCAGATAAATATGGAAAAAAGCATGGAGTTTCTATAATTACCCCTATCCTTCTCCTAGCTTTATTTAGTCCATTCTCTCCAAAACCATTGAAGAGTTCAATTTCTCCATTTGTAGGAAAGCTTAAACCCGATAGCATCCTAATCAGTGTAGTTTTACCTGCACCATTTTTTCCTACAAGTCCATATATCTCTCCACGTTTTATGTCTAAATTCACATTGTTTAACACTATGCTGTCTTTATACTTTTTTGTCAAGTTTCTAGTTTTTATAACAATTTCCTTCACTTTAAAACCTCCTTGTTTCCTTTTATACTCATATGATAATATTTAAACTGGAAGAAACCTTTAAGAAAGTCTTAAAAAAGTCTTAACTTTATTATTCTGAAAAAGCTTTAAATCAGAATGTCTTTCCAAAATTTAAAATTTAAGGTTGACATTGCTCAAAAAAAGCTTTAACATTATTTATATAAACTTATAAAGGAGGTAGGAAATATGAAAATTGCATTTAGATTTACTGGCAAACAACATTTTACAATTAAATTTTTTCAAGATAGTCCTGCCTCAGCGTTCGGATTTTAAACCGTAATACTTTAGACTATTTATAGTCATGGGCTATCCTCCCATGGCTTTTTTATTTGCTTTTTTAGCATTACTTTGCCATGGGAAAACCATGGCTTTTTTATTTGTTAATAAAAAAGCACATGATATTAAAACCTAAGGGGGGTAAAATTTTGAAAAAAATACTTAAGTATATTTGGAAATATCATAACTTCATAATATTCCCTTTTATATGCATGCTTGTTGGCGTTGGTCTTGATTTATTAAATCCTTATCTTACTCAAATTATGATAGACGACGTCATTACTGCAAAAAAATATAATCTTTTAACTACTATACTTTTAACTATAGCAGGTATAGCTATAACAAGAGCTTTGCTTGGCTATATAAAGGAATATGGCTTCGACTGGATGTCTACTCAAGTTGCCAAAGATATAAAAAAAGATTTATTTGATCACATTCAAAGCCTATCCTTCAGCTATTTTGACGGAATGAATACCGGTGAACTTATGTCAAGAATAGGTGAAGATGTAGATAATATTTGGAGAGCTGCTGGTTTCGGTGCCTCATTATTTCTTGAAAATGCTATATATTTTATTCTTTCTGCAATTATATTATTTAGATTAAATTGGCTTCTTGCATTGGTTTGTCTTTTAACAATGCCTATTATAGCTTATACAACTCTTATGCTTGAGAAAGAAATAAACAAAGCATTTGGAAAGATTAGTGACCAAACAGTTATTTTAAATACGACTGCTCAAGAAAATATAGCTGGTGTAAGACTAGTTAAGGCTTTTGCTAGAGAAAAGCATGAGATATTGAAATTTTTAAAATTAAATAGAGCAAACTATGATTTAAATTTAGAAGTTAACCGTATTTGGGCAAAATACAATCCTCTTCAAGATTTCCTTGGCAATGTATCTACAATACTAGTAGTGTGTGTTGGAGGTATTTTAGTTATTAAACGTCAACTTACTATAGGAGATTTAGTAGCTTTTAATGGCTATGTTTGGATGATGATTTGGCCAATGAGAATGATTGGATGGCTTACAAACACTTTATCTCAAAG
>JAJXYA010000203.1 GCA_021780795.1 Bacillota bacterium
GAAACTCTGGAAATATATGCTCCTTAGATAGCATTTTAAAAAAAATAGACATAGTAGCAGAAGTTCCCTTAGGAATAAAAAGCATTCCGTTAAAAAAGATAATAGGAACCTATTTTTATACAAGGAGTAGAGATTTTGCAATGAATTTTCTTCCTTTAGCTAATGAAGATAGTGAATTTTCTATGAAATGGCAAGCTGTTTATACTCACCATATTAATGATGGAATAACTGACCCAGTAAAAATTTACGAATATATGAATGAATTCTATGTTATGGAGGGAAACAAGCGAGTAAGTGTATTAAAATATGTAGATGCTTATTCAATAGAAGGAGAAGTTACTAGACTAGTTCCTAAAAGAGTTGAGACGGATTTAGATAACATAATTTATTATGAATTTTTAGACTTTAATAATAAGACAGGGATAAATGCTATTTGGTTTTCTGAGGAGGGCAACTTTACTCAACTTGGTAAGTATTTGGAGGAATATAATCCTAAACTTAACTTATTTTCAAACAAATATGAGCATTTTTTAAAAAATGTTTATTTTCCCTTTAGACACACGTTTTATGAATTAGGAGGAGACAAATTAAATATTACCACTGGAGACGCATTCCTAGAATATATAAAAATTTATGGAATCTCAGATGAATTTAAAGAGACAAAGAGAAAATTAAGGGTTTCTAAGTTCTTAGAAGAACTAAGGATACTTTCAAGAAATAATGCGGTAGACATTCAAACAGAACCTTTTGATGTGCATAAAAAAAATGTTATCACATCATTTACAAACCTAGTTGCTCCACATAAAAAATTAAGAGTTGCCTTTGTTTTTGAAAAAACTATTCAAACATCAGGTTGGAGTTATGTTCATAATTTAGGACGAGTTTATGCTGAAAAGGAACTAGAGGGTGAAGTAGAAACCTTTGTTATAGATAATTTTCAAACTGATGGTGACAGCTATGAAAGCTTAAGTCAGTTATGCGAAGAAGACTATGATATTATATTTACTACGTGCCCACATTATCTTAATGTAACCTTGAGAGCGGCTTTAAAGTACGATAATATTAAATTTTTTAACTGCTCTCCAGTAAAAGCTTATAGAAATGTAAGCACTTATTTTGGACGCTCTCATGAACCAAGATTTTTACTTGGGCTTATTGCCGGAGCCATTACAAAATCAAACACTATTGGATATATAGATATTTATAATGAAACAGAAATTATAACAGGAATTAATGCTTTTGCATTGGGTGTTAAAACTGTAAATCCTAATGCGAAAGTCTTAATCTCATGGCTTAATGAAACAGGAGATGTCAATCATTCCAAAAAATTAATTCAAGAGCTTCATGTACGTGGTGCAGATCTTATAATGCAAAATGACCTAATAGCTTTAGGAAAGGGGTCAAGAGACTTTGGACTATACTCTTTAAAATATAGCGAAAAAGAGGAAAAATGGATACCAGAAGTAAACTATGCTTTAATTACATGGGATTGGGGACAGTTTTATGAGAAAATACTCAGAAACATCGTAAATGGTAGTTTTAAAGGTATATTTAGTACTGAATCTAAACGTGTAAGTTTTTGGTGGGGTATGGACTCGGGACTCGTGGATATTATATATTCAAAACATAATGTACCAATTCAAACTCAAAAATTAGTAGATATTATGAGAGAGCTAATTATTGAAAATAGATTTCATACGTTTGTGGGTCCAGTGTACGACACTCAAGGTCAACTTAGGATAAATGATGGTGACATAGGAAACTATGAGGACATGTTATATATGAACTGGTTTGTGGATAATGTAATAGGAGAATTGCCAGTAGTAGAATAGAATATTCAAAAGATAAGTAGGTGATTAAAGTTAAAATTTTATTAATTTCAGATATCGAAGATAGTTATATTTGGGATCACTTTGACTATGAAAAATTTAAAGAAATTCAGCTGGTAATATCTTGCGGAGATTTAAAAGCAGCTTATTTAGAATATATAGCTACTATGATTAAGGCACCTGTGCTTTATGTTAATGGTAACCATGATGCAAAGTATATAGAAAATCCACCAGCTGGATGTATTCCTATTGATGATAAGATTTTAGTATACAAAGATCTTAGAATATTGGGTCTTGGAGGGTCTATTGACTATAATAAAGGCCCTTTTCAATATTCGCAAAAGGAAATGAAAAAAAGAGTTTCCAGATTGAAATTAAGTTTATGGAGGAATAAAGGCTTTGATATATTAGTAACCCATGCACCAGCAAAAGGCATAGGTGATGGAAAAGATCATTGCCATCAGGGTTTTGAAGCATTTATTGATATTTTAAATAAATATTCTCCAAAATATTTTTTTCACGGTCACCAGCATTTAGATTACGGTAAAGGTGAAAGGAAAATGATTTATAACACCACCACTATTATAAATGCGTTTAAATATCATATTATCGAAGTATAAAGAACCCAAGGGTAATAATTTTACCCTTAGGTTCTTTATACTTCAATAAATTAATTTTGTAAGGTTATTTTGTCTATGCAGTAGTAGATATTTTCTTCTTTTTTAAGAAGTCCCATTTAGTTTCTGTAGTTATAATTGCGATAAATATAGTTAAACATCCAAAAACCATTTTTGATGTAAATATTTCGTTAAGCATTATAATTGATAAAATAGAACCAAAAGGAGATTCTAAACATAAAATTATAGCAGCATGAGTAGATGAGGTATATTTCTGTGCTACATTTTGTATAACAAATGCAAGCATTGTACTAAAAACCGCTAAATAACCAATTGCAAAGATTGTATCTGAATTTAATGCTTGTGGCATTGGTTCATAAATTAAAGCAGCTATAATCGAGAATATCGCTGCAGCACCTAGCTGTATTATTACAAGTAAAATAGCATCAACTTTTTCAGTGAAGAATCCAACAGAAACTATATGAGCTGCGAAAAACACTGAACATAGTAAGGTCAAACTGTCTCCAAATCCAATATGTATACCTCCGTCCAAGGTTAACATACCTATTCCAATAAAACAAAGAAAAGTAGATATTAATGAATATATATCCGGTTTTCTTTTGCTAATTATCCAATAAAGAAAGGGTACAATAATTACATTAGTTCCAGTTAAAAATGCATTTTTACCAGCAGTTGTATAGTTCATACCAATTGTTTGAGCTGTAAAGCCTAAGAATAATAGAAGCCCAATTAAAGTTCCTATCTTTAACTCTTTTTTAGTAATAAGTTTAACTTTTTTCCAAAAAATCAATACCATAATTATCACAGAAATACCAAAACGCATTGACATTAAATAAAAAGGTGTGACGCTATCTAAAGCGCCTTTTACAGCTATAAAACCACCTCCCCACACAATTGCCACTAGTAGCAAAGATAGATCAGCGAGAATACTATTTCTTTTGTTAATGTTTTTCATAGTTTGCACTCCTTTACAATGCGAGGCATTTTCAAAAAATAACTAGTGAGTATGCGAATTTATTCTAACACATGCTGTTTTTGAAGATACCTAAGTTAATTATTAAATTCTTCTAAAGTCTTAAATTCATAGTCATTATTAATTAAATATTCTATTATAGCTGGAAGCGAGTCTGCAGTGGTGGTTTTTACACTGGCATCATGCATTAGTATAATTACTGAAGACTGGTTTTCTATTGTTTCTTTTGCCCTTGATATAAGTTTGTCTTTAGCAATTAAATAACCTTCAGCATCGCCGTTTAAGGCATTCCAATCATAGTAAACGTAGTTATCTTTTTTTACTGCTTGTTTAAAACTGTTATCCTTTCCAAAAGAACCACCAGGAAATCTGAAAATTTTAGTATTATAGCTTGGAATAATTTTTTTTATAGTATTATAGGTTTCGTCAATTTCATTTATAAGTGCAGTGGTGCTTGAATATATTTCGCTATAACTATGAGTATAGCTGTGGTTTGCAATAACATGGCCTTTTTCATTAATTTGCTTTATTAGGTCATTATGAGCATTTGCATTAATACCTGTAACAAAAAAGGTAGCTTTTATATCGTATTTATCTAGAATGCCTAGTATTTTAGGTGTAACATTTGTAGAGGGCCCATCATCAAAAGTTAAATAAGCAACTTTTCCCGTACTTTTTTTATATGGTTTTCCAATAACAATTAATTTATTTAGTGTATCTACTTTTTCTATGGTTTTGTATACATAATTTTTTTCACTGCTTGTTGAGGTAGAGTTGCCTAAGTTGGAGTCCTTAATATCGGGTATATCAATATCCTTGTCCACTTTTATCTCAGTAAAGGTTTTTATATCCAATTGTAATATATATGCACCCT
>JAJXYA010000020.1 GCA_021780795.1 Bacillota bacterium
AATAATTCAATTATTTTAAAGGGGCGCTATTTCTTTTTCTATACTCCTTAGGGGTGCAACCAGTGTTATCCTTAAAACATTTATAGAAACTAGAGAGACTTTTAAAGCCTATAGCGTATGCAACTTCTAAGATGTTTTCATTACTTTCACTTAGAAGGAGCATCGCTTTGTTTAATCTTATCTGTGTTATATATTCTTTAGGAGTTACCCCTGTGTATTCTTTAAACAATCTTGTTAAATGGCTGACACTAACACTAAATTCCATTGAGACCAGTCTGAGATCTAAGGGTTTATTATAATTTTGGTTTAACTTTTCCCTTATCTTTTGAACTAGATCTCTATTTGGCTCATAAGTATCCTCATTTATATCAGGCCTACATAATTTACATGGTCTGAAACCTTCTTCAATTGCATCATCTGCATTATTAAAAAACAATGTATTCTTTTTTAGCGGTGCCCTAGCTTTACAGGAGGGCCTGCAAAAAATACCTGTTGTTTTCACTGCGTAGTAAAAAATTCCATCATAAGATTTATTACGGTTTATTACTGCATCCCATTTTTCAGCGTTAGATATTGATCCATCAGTTTGCATAACTATCACTTCCTCGATGTTATTATACATAACTATTATACATTTCTATTCATATAATTTAGTTTTCATTAAATATCATGTGTATAACCTACTATATTAAATTTTCTAGATAGAGAATCAATGAACTGATTATAGAAAGGACACTTTTTTGTATGCAGATTTAGTTGTAAGGACTGAGAGTTGATAATTATGGTATAATTTAAATGTAGAAATATACCAATAAATATAAAAGGTTTGGTGAAAAAAATGTACGAAAAGATACTAGTGGTTGATGATGAAACTAGGATTACTGATACTATAACCTATGCTCTAAGACGTGAGGGATTTAGTGTAGAGACTGCTTACGATGGTGCAGAGGCCTTAAAAAAGGTGGAGACCTTCCGTCCGCTGGTTTTAATACTTGATATTATGATGCCTAAATTCAATGGATATGAAGTGCTGAAGAAAATACAAAACACAACTAAAATAGGTATAATTATGCTCACTGCTAAAAGTGATATTGTAGATAAGGTTTTAGGATTAGAGCTAGGAGCTGATGATTTTATAATTAAACCTTTTGATATGCGGGAACTTACAGCACGGGTTAAATCCCTCGTTAGAAGACTTGAGAAAGTAGCATCAACTGATATTAAGGAAGAACTAATATTAGGGAAGCTTAAGATTATTGTATCCGAAAGAAAAGCCTTGCTAGAAGGGATAGCTTTAAATTTAACCCCTAAGGAGTTTGACCTTTTGGTTTTATTAGTGTCACATAGCGAAAGAGTGTATACTCGGGAAGAACTTTTGGACTTCGTTTGGGGAATGGAGTATATTGGAGGTACTCGAACAGTAGACATCCATATGAGGAGATTAAGGCAAAAGTTAGGATCAACCTATGAGGATATGTTACAGACCGTTCATAGCGTAGGCTATAGGGCTGCAGGAGGAATTCATGAAAATTAGCATTAGGACTAAATCTAATCTATTTCTTGCAGCACTCTTGTTGCTCACGGTCAGCATGCTAAGCTTATTGGTGCTGAACGAAGTAAAAAAAGAACAAAAGAGACATTATGAAAGTCAACTTAGTCAGCAAGCTAAGGTGGCCAATCTCTATATTCGTCAGATTTACGCCCTAGATAGTGATATAGAAAATAAGGAATTTCTTAAAAACAAAGGTGCAGAACTGGCGAGGCAAGTGGGAATGCTAAGTGGTATGCAGGTAATTTTGTATGATATGGAAGGCGTGGAAGTAGGAAATTCGTTTCCCCTAAATTCAAATGATGATATGAATACTACCGTGTCCTATGCATTGAAGAACAAAGTTGCTTATGAAGTTTATGGAGAGTTTGTTTATTATTCTGCTCCAATCAGTAGTAGTGATAAACAAATAGCTGTGGCTGAGTTTATATATCCATTAAGTGAAGATATTAATTTCATTAAAAACATAATTATGATTTTTGTGTATATAGGAAGCTTGGTGTTTATTTTTAGTTATATCATTGGGTATGGTTATTTCAACAGTATGGTTAGTGATATTTTGAAGCTGAAAGAGCGTATAGATAACATAAAGATAGGCGGAGTCAGGAACGATAAGGTATTAAAGAGAAGTGATGAACTTAAAGAACTTGAGCAAGGAATATGTTTCATGGACGGCAGAATTCAAGAAAATATTAAAGATATGGAAATGGAACAAGAAAAATTAAGACTTGCAGTAGAAAAGCTCAAAATATTGGAGAAGGAGCAGAAGCATTTCATTGGAAACATAACTCATGAGTTTAAGACTCCTTTGACTGTCATCCGTGCCTATGTAGATTTGATAGAAATGTATAACGATGATCCAAAGCTTATGGAAGATGCAAAGAAGAATATCACTAAGGAAACAGAGCGGCTTTTAGACATGGTGGAAAAGGCTCTTCATCTATCCTCACTGGAAAAATACGATTTTGAATATAATGCTCAGCCTATTGAAATCATGGAACTTTTGCAAGATGTTTGCAATCGTATGAATATAAAAGCTAAAAAGTTTGAATTGTCAATGCACCTTGATTTTAAAGCAGCGTCTATACTGGCAGATCGTGAAAGTGTAATGCAGATTTTTATTAATATATTGGATAATGCCATTAAATATAATCAGCCTAAGGGTGAAATATTTGTAAGTAATTATATAGATGAGAAAAATGTCTGTGTTCTAATAAGAGATACAGGGATTGGTATACCTTTTGAATCTAAAGAAAAGATTTTTAAGCCCTTTTACATAGTAGACAAAGAACGTTCTAGACAGACCAACGGAATAGGACTAGGGCTAGCTTTGGTTAAGGAGTTGGTTGAAACACAAAATGGTAACATAGAACTACTAGATACAGAAGAGAAAGGAACAACCATAAAAATTTCATTTCCTCTTTTTCTTTAAAAGTTTACAATTTTGAAACAAATAGGTATATTTTTGAAATAATATGCTGATATTATATGTTTATCAAAAGGAGGAATGTATATGTTAAATAGAAAATTTATACTGATTACAGCTTGCATAACTCTCATGGCTACTTTTTCAGCTTGTTCTAAAAATCAGGCATCCAATCGTGAAGAAGTCAAGGTGGGAAGCAAAAAGATTACAGTGATTAATAATGATAATACTTCAGCTTACAATGAACTAGCATTAAAGAAGATTAACAATATAAAGGGAGTACGTGCTTTTGAATGGATAGATGAAAATACTATTCTAATTTCTAAAGAAAATACAGGATATCCTAAAATTTTTACTGAAGGCGGAATGGTATATCCTCAGAATTTGTATTCATACGACCTTAAGACAAATGAAACAAAATTGATACTTGGCTCAGAAAATAGTATGGGGAATGCAGTGCTATCACCTGATAAAAAGCATGTATTTTACAAAGAGGGTATAGAAAACTTAACAGGTTTTATTCTAAACCTTGAAACAAAACAAAAGTTTCAAATTACAGAAAAGGATAGCATCTATCCTACAGAAGGACAATGGGTAGATAATGATAATGTGATCTTTAGTGCTCTTCCACAAGGTAAAATTTACATGGCAGATACCAAAGGAAAGGTAACTCAAATAGCAGATGCAAAGGGACTTGCCACAAACACTATAAAAGTTAAGAATGATTTATATTATAGTGTTGGGGAAAAACTATATAAACAAGCAGTAGACAGCAAGGAAAGAAAACTTTTAAGGGAAGACGTAGCCTTATTAATACCTTCTCCGGAACGAACTGAATTTGCACTAGTGAAGCATAATGCTGAAACTAAGAGAACACTAACACTTTCTGATTTAGAGGGAAAGGAAACTAAGACTTTAGCAGAGGGTACACAAATTATGGGCACAAGCTGGTCAAGTGATAGCTCAAAGCTTGCTTATACTGTTGCTTCGAAAAGTAACGGAGAAGCTGGGCTATTTGTAGTTGATGTGAAAAGTGGAAAGGTAGTGCAACTTGCTGTAGATATCCAGTATATCTCTGATTCAGTAAAATGGAGTCCCTCAGGAAAGAGACTGTTGGCCTCAAATTTTATAATGGAAAACGGTAAAAATTCTGTTGTGTCATATATTATTGATTTAAAGTAGGCCTAAGAAGTGCAATCGTATTGGCGTGCTAAAATATTTTTGAGCTATACTTCATAATAAAATGGATAAACTATATAAGATACTGGATTTACGTAGTGGAATTTCTATTCGAAGGGAGATTACTTATGAATAAAAATGACTTAGAAGAAACA
>JAJXYA010000008.1 GCA_021780795.1 Bacillota bacterium
CGATCTAAGAAAGTCCCTACTGCTGTTAGTGTACCCAATATTAATTTTAATAGCATCAATTTTCTTATTTCCTATTTAATTTATCATGCTTTCATAATTACTCAATGGCTTGAAATCTATTTATTATTTTGCCATCAACTTCTTTTTCCTCTAAAAAAATACTTAATGGTCTAACTTATATTCCTCCTTCTCCATAAAGAGCCTGATAAACCACCATACCTTAAAAGATTTCTGAGTGTTTTGCTACATGAAGCACTAAGTAATCATTAAATATCTGGCATAGACTCCCACTTATAAGTTGATGACATTGATTTCCTAATCATTAGGACTGATGCTTATAAAGTTCCTATTATCTTTGCAAGGTAGCAAATTAAAATATTGACACTTATAACAAAGTGATAATATAATAATAAGTATAGAATGAAGCGTCATTCTATGCTTGGAGGTAGGAAACATAATGGTTTATAAAAGTTCTAAAGAAACACAAGAAAAAAAAGATTTAAAAAAGAAACAGATTATCGATACTGCAATCAAAGTTTTTTCTGTAAAGGGTTATCACAGTACGACTGTAAAAGATGTGGTTGATGAAGCAGGCATAGCAGTAGGAACCTTTTACTTTTACTTTAAAAATAAGGAAGACTTATTTGAAACACTTTATGATGAGGTATCAGAAAAATTTTATACCGCCCTATGTGATTCACTTGAAAATCTAAATAATGAAATAGATTTAGGTTTTGGTAAGGCGATTGCTTTCTTCTTAAAAGCTATTAAATTAAATGAACCACTTGCAAGGATAATGCTTATTGAAGCAGTGGGATTAAGTCCAAAATTCGAAAGAAAAAGAACTGAACTTACTCAAAAATATGCTGATTACACTTCAGGGTATTTTAAGCAAATGAAGGAATGTAATATGGCCAGTATTCCTGATGTGAAAATATTCTCATTAGCCTTTATAGGAACACTTTATAATGTAATAATGGAATGGCTTCAAAATACTAAGGCAAGCACCCTTACAGATTCTTCCTATGCACTTACCATCTATAATCTTCAGGCTTTAAAAATAGATTATAACGAAAACCGCATTAAAGAAGGTATAGACGAGGTTCTGAGCAAAAATTACAAAAAATGAAGGAGCAAAAAATTATGCGCAAAATGTTAAAAATTCGTTGGGTTCTATTAACTGTGTGGCTCATAGCCACCATTCTATTTACTATTAACCAGCCAAACCTAAAACAGATATTAAACCAAAAGGGTCAAGCTTCCATTAGCGAAAATTCACCCTCAAAACTTGCATCTGAAATATTAAATAAAATGGGGACATCAAAGGGTGACACTGCAATCTTGGTATTCAATGACTCCAATAAAATATCTGAGGAAGGTATGAAGGACATTGAAAAAGGAATTAAAAAATTAAATGATCTTAAAGCTGAACTGAAAATAAATAATATTATAGATCCTTTCAGTACCCCAGAAGCTAAGGATCAAATGGTATCCAAAGATGGTACTACACTAATAACTCAAATTACCTATGAAAAAGGCACTAGAGATGCTGAAACCATAATAGGTAGCTTTAAGGATGCTCTTAAGGATGTTAAAGTAACTCATTATATAACCGGTGAACTAGCTATAAATAATGACTACTTAGAAACTACTAATAAGGGTGTTGAAAAAAGCGCAATTATAACCGTTATCTTTATATTAGTTGTACTTGTACTGATGTTCCGCTCAGTTATTACACCTCTTGTATCCCTCATAGCAGTTGGAATTGCCTATGTGTGCTCTATGGGAATTATAGGAATATTAATAAATGCTTTTAATTTTCCCATTACTAGTTTAACACAAATGTTTATAATCCTTGTGTTATTTGGTATAGGTACAGATTATAACATACTGTTATTTAATAGATTTAAAGAAGAATTAGGTCATGGTTTATCTATTGATGAAGCTATTGTTACAACCTATAAGACTGCTGGAAAAACAGTAATCTTCAGTGGACTTACTGTTTTTATGGCCTTTGCTAGCCTTA
Source organism: Bacillota bacterium (assembly GCA_021780795.1). The sequence continues at coordinate 2,027 of JAJXYA010000008.1, forward strand.
CTTTCGTACAATTTCCAATTTATCGTTCAGCCAATGCTGTAGCTATAGGAATAGCCGTTCTTTTGTTAGAACTCCTAACTTTAACACCATTATTAATGAAAGTTATGGGTGGAAGATTATTTTGGCCTTCACATAATGTGGCAGGTCATAAGGAAAGCAAAGTTTGGGAAAAAGTAACCTCTGCTTCCGTAAAGCATCCAGCTATTTCTTTATTGATTGTTGCTGCAATTATAGCTCCAGTAATATTATTTAATAGCACAAAGTTATCTTTCGATAGTCTTAAGGATTTAAGTGCTGATACCCCTTCTGTAAAGGGCTTTAACTTAATTGCTGATAAATTTGGTAGTGGAAAAGCAATGCCAACTACTGTAGTGTTAGAAAGCAAAGAAGCAATGGATAACAATGAAGCCTTAGCAGTTATAGATAATTTAACAGAGAAGCTTAAGAAACTAAAAGGTGTACAGCAAGTATCCAGTGCAACCCAGCCAAAGGGAGAACCTATTGAAAACTTCTATACAAGCACTCAAACAAAAACTGTTGTAAATGGATTAAGCTCTGCTAATGATGGTGTGAGTAAAATAAATGATGGCTTAAAGCAAATGGATAAAAGTCTTACCACTCCAGATTTTTCAGGTGTTAAGGATCTTTCTAATGGTACAGGCACTATCGAAAATGGAATGGGAGCCGTTACTGGTGGCCTTGTAAAAATCAATGATGGTATAGCTAAGGGGGCTAGTGGTGCTGATAAACTTACTGCTGGAATATCACAGTTAAAGAATGGCGTAGCTGCTATAAATGGCGGTTTACAAACAATATCAGACAATATGACTCAAATTCAAGCAGGTTATGTTGCTCTTGGTCAAGGCTATAAGTCCTTGCCAGGCTCCATAGTACAAATTAAACAATTAGTTACCATGATGAATGGTACAATAGCTTCAATCGATACTAAATTGCCAGGCGACACAGATGTTGCTACTCTTAAAACACTTTTAACACAACTTTCGGGGGCTTTAGACGGCCTGTCAGCAGGTATTAATACCGCAAATGTGAACTATGATACTTTAACCTCTAGTTTAGCCAAACTAAATGATGGTTTAAAAATTATAATAGCTAATACAAGTAGCCACTCTGAGTTAGTTATGGGAATAACAGAGTTAGAGAAAGGTGAAGCAAGCCTTGCTTCAGGGCTTAGACAAGGAAATGCAGGACAGAAAACTATAATTGCTAGTATGGAACAATTAAAAGCTGGTGCAGGAAAAATAAAGACTGGTCAAGATGCTCTGTACACTGGACTAAGCACCTTAAGTAGTGGTATGACGCAGCTTAAGGATGGTATAGGCAAAAGCAGTGCTGGTTTAGTAGCCATCAATGCTGGAATAAATAAAACCAATGACTTCTTAACGCAGTTAACAAGTACAAAGTCCTTCTATATACCTAATGAAGCTTTTGCAACTGCTGAAATAGGAAAAATGTTTGATGCTTATATGTCAAAAGATAGAAAGATTGCTAAGCTTACAATAAATCTTGCTTCAGATCCATATTCACTTGAAGCAATAAAGGTTATTGATGAAATGAATAGTTTAGTTAAAAATCAACTAAAAGGAACAAAACTTTCTGATGCTAATTTTGGAGTAGCTGGTCCTACTGCTAACACTAATGATTTAAATAATATTGCTACCCATGATATAACCTTCACGCAGATAATTGTACTTGCATGTATATTTATATTATTAGTTATAGTAATAAGAGACTTCTGGATCCCTGTTTACATCGTTGGATCCTTATTAGTAGCATATTACACTGCTATTTCCATAACCTCATTCTTAGTTTCTAAATTGTTTAGTGGCATGGATGGAATGTCATGGAATGTACCCTTCTTCTCCTTTGTGGTAATTGCTGCACTAGGAGTAGATTACAGCATATTCCTTATGACGCGTTTTAAAGAATACCCAAATACTGATCCAAGAGAAGCCATAATTTTGGCAGCTAAAAATATTGGCGGTGTAATAGCGTCCGCAGCCATAATCTTGGCTGGAACCTTTGCTACATTATACCCGTCAAATATACATGTTTTAATGGAACTTGCTATTTGTGTAGTAACAGGATTGTTCCTATTAAGTGTTGTTTTACTTCCAATAGTTATTCCTGCTTTAATTTCTGCTGCTGAAAAAATATCCTCAAAAGAAAAAACAGAAGTTAAACAATCCTCAGATAATAATTATAGTGCATAGAGAAAATACGCCTTCAACATAGGAGGCGTATTTTTTATCTGCTTAGGCTGTC
>JAJXYA010000103.1 GCA_021780795.1 Bacillota bacterium
AGATAAAGAGGCTTATGAATTAGAGCAAAATAAAGATGGACTAGCAGACTAAGTTATTTTTTTAGACCACCACTGTTAATTAGTGGTGGTTATATTGCTAATTAAAATATTAATAGATGGAGGAAACAATATGAAGGTAATAAATTTTAATAGTGAATGGATATTTACTAAAGAAAGTAGTGATGACTATATAAATAAAGAAGTTAATAATGGCTATAAGGTGTGCCTGCCACATTCCTTTAATGCTACAGATGGACAAAGTGGAGATGGTATGTTTAAGGGTGAGGGCTGCTATCAAAACAAGTTAATTATTACAAAAGATCAATTAAAAAAGTTTATTTATTTAGAAATTGGTGCAGCAAGCCTTGTTTCAAAGGTTTATATAAATGGTAAGTTTGCTAGAAACAATAAATGCGGATTTTCTATGTATAGAGTTTTTTTAAATCCGTTTTTAATTGAAGGAGAAAATTTGATTTCAATTTTTGTTGATAATAGTCGATATGATGATGTATATCCGCTTATGGCCGATTTTTCTTTTTATGGAGGCATATATAGAGAGTTAAAGATTATCGAGGAAGAAGCTATTCATTTTGATTTGATGGATAATAGCAGAGATGGCATATATTTAACTCAAACTTGCAAATCATTAAATAAGTTTGAATTAAATATAAGAGGAACAATTATTAATGAAATGCAGGAAATTAAAACTGCTACAATTGAACTTAAACTGTTAAATAGAGAAGCTGAAATTGTGTTTAAGAAAAATATAAATCAAGATGTTATTTATAAAGCTGATTTTGAAGTGGTAGAGGAAATAAATAACCCTGAACTTTGGCAGGGAATAGAAAATCCTTATCTTTATAAATTTGAAGCTTCTTTATATTTTGAAGAAATACAATTGGATAAAAGAATTATAGAAATAGGTTTTAGAAAGATAGAAGTAACTTCTGATAAAGGGATATTTTTAAATGAGAAAGCTATAAAGTTAAACGGTGTGAGTCGGCATCAAGATTTTGCAGGTGTTGGTAATGCACTAACAAAAGAGCAAATGGACTTAGATATGTCCATTATTAAGGAAATAGGTGCAAATGCAATAAGGCTATCACATTACCAGCATGATGATTATTTTTATAGCCTTTGTGATAGAGCAGGACTATTAGTATGGGCAGAAATTCCGTTTATTAGCATTCCAACAACTTCAGATAAGGAAAATACTAACGCAAAGGAGCAATTAGAAAGATTAATTAAGCAGGCTTATAATCATTGCTCAATATATTGTTGGGGAGTTCAAAACGAGATTACCATAGCAGTAGAAAATGAAAAAATATATGAAATGGTAAAAGAGCTTGCAGCTATGGCGAGAAAGTTAGATTGTAGTAGGTTTATAGCACAAGCAAATATTCACTCTGTAGCAAATGAAAGTTCATTAAATAAATTGACTGATTTGGTAGGTTATAATTTATATTATGGATGGTATTATAAAGAGATGGAGGAATTAGGTACAAGATTAGATGAATTCCATAAGTTAAGACCAGACATACCAGTTATGGTAACAGAATATGGTGTTGATACCAATCCAAAGCTTCATTCATATAATCCAACGGTAAAAGATTATACTGAAGAATATCAGTTATTATTCATAAATAATGCACTTAAAACTTTTAATGAGAGGAAATTCGTTTTAGGTGGTTACATTTGGGCTATGTTTGATTTTGGTAGTGAAATAAGAAATGAAGGCGGAGTAAAGGGAAAAAATCAAAAAGGATTAGTGACTATAGATAGAAAGATAAAAAAAGATTCTTTCTATTTATGTAAAGCGTATTGGTCAAAAGAAAAGTTTGTCAAATTAGCTGGTAACAGATTTGTTAATAGGCATAAACAATTAAATGATATAGTGGTGCTTTCAAATATTAATCAAATTAAGTTATATTTAGGCGAAAAGTTTATAGGTGAAATAAATAGTAAAGAACCAATGAAAAAGTTTGAAGCTGTCAAATTAAATCATGGACAAAATAGAATTAAGGTTGAAGCATTTGATTTTGAAGGAAATATGAAAACTGACGAAATGGTTTTAAATTACGTTAGTAAATTGGATGAAAGCTATGTGCTTGAAAAACCCAAAGAAACGACTCATGTAGTTAATTGGTTTCAAAAATTTGATTTATCAAATGTCCAAGAGATAGCCATAAAAGAAGGGTATTTTTCAACTTTTGATACTATAGAGGACTTATATAAAAATGATGAGGCTAAAAAAATATTTGAAAAATACTTTGGAAATTTAGCTGAAAGTCAACAATTTAAGGTTATGATGTCACTTATGACTATTGATAGTATGTCAAAAAGATCAAGATTTAACATACCCAAAGAATTGCTAAGTGTAATCAATAAAGAATTAAATGTTATACCCAAAAAATAGGACAAGCATAAATTGGGAAAGCTCCAGATTTAAACAATCTGGAGCTTTGAAAAAATGCCAATCTATTAGTTTAAGTCATTTATACAATTAATTTTGAAAGTTCTTCAAGCTTATTAGCTATACTATGAATTTCCTTTATAGAATCCGTAATCTCTTCCAATGCCGTAGCTTGATTTTGAAAAGTATTATTTGATTCCTTAAGGCTATCGGATATTTCGGATATGGACTTTTCAATATTTCTTAAAAATGAATCGATTTTTACTACAGAATCGCTTGTAGACGTTGATAATTTTCTGATTTCTTCTGCTACAACACTGAAACCCTTTCCGAGTTCGCCAGCACGAGCCGCCTCAATAGCTGCATTTAATCCAAGTAAATTTGTCTGTGATGATACCTTTTGAACAAATCTTAGTATTTCTCCAGTGTCATCTGTTTTGCTTTTGGTTTCATTAGTCATTGCTAATAAATTTGAATTTTTACTTGCCACATCTTGAATACCAGAGTTTATAGTGTTGATTGTCATTGACATTTGCTTTAGTGCTTCAGAGAGTTCACTTGAAGCTTCAATTGTACTATTTCTAATTTTAATACTTTTACCTGCAACAATTACTCCTTCGATATTACCATTATTAATAACTGGTATTGCAAAAGACTTAAAAGGAACCCCATACACCGATTCTGGTACATCCTTAATTACGACTTTCCCGCTATTTATAGCTTCCCTTATAGCACCACCATTTGGTATAGGATCCATAGGATTAATTTTAAATACTAGTTTAGAACAATTTACGACTTTAAGATATTTTTCATTGTGTGTTAAAGCAAAGGATACATCGTCATTGAAAAAATGAGATATGTAAGGTATTAGCATATCAAAGGCATTAATTATTTCATTATTTGACAAAGTATTATCCATATAGGTATCTTCCCCTTTATATAAAATTTTAATTACTTATTTTATTTTAACTTATTTATGCGAAATTCGCCATACCACTAAAGTTTGGAGATGGATAGCATTTTATTTTCTTAGTTTCAATATCTAAGAAAATAAAAAGAAATGTATATATTTGAGTAGGAGTGTAAATACTAACATTGTTAAAAGAGGTTGGTTCTACCTTGTTAGCTTGGTAACATTGTCCTTGTTGTAGGACATTACCCAAGAAGCACCCACTTCTACAAGTGGGCGTGAGTTCACCATATTTTAACTTAAAAAGTTATAAAAGGGGCTGTCGCACTAAATAAATAGTGCGACAGTTTTTTTGCAAAAAATAAGTCTCCCACTCGGAAGAGTGAAAGATTTATAGTAAAATTAATATATGCCTAAATACATTAATTCACACAAAAATTATACTTTAAATAGTGGAAGTTATCAATTAAAACCTCCACTAAATATTGAATACATGATTCCAGATAATGATTCGGTGCGTTTGCTAAGTCAATTTGTAGAGGAGATGGATTTAACAGATTTGTATTCGACTTACTCCCGACTAAGGGAAAATCAGGCTACGCCTCGTCAGATGCTGAAGATTGTACTTTACTCTTACATGAACCATATTTACTCATCTAGAGCAATGGAAACAGCTTGCAAAAGGGATGTGAATTTTATGTACCTTTTGGAGGGGGTACCAGTGCCAGATCATTCTAGCTTCGCAAGATTTCGTAGATATCTAAGTAAAGGGAAGAATAATGTTTTAGCAGAAAGTGTTCTGTTAGCCATGGCACAAAATATAAATAAGTTACATAATAAAATTCAGTCAGATAGAACTGAAACACATCTTTTTTCTCTTAAAAATAGTGCTTAATTTTAAAATTTAAAAAACTCTGTGAATCAAAAAAGCCTTGATATTGAAGGTTTATTAAATTTAGCTATT
>JAJXYA010000139.1 GCA_021780795.1 Bacillota bacterium
TTATATTTATATGATGTGACTGATAGATATGAACTTGTGAGAGAACTAGAAAATATAAAGGAATCTGTTATATTGATAGAAGTAGATAACTTAGATGAAGTTGTAAAAAGTACTCCAGAAGATAAAAAGCCTTTATTAATAGCTGAAGTTGAACGAAATATAAACAGTTACGCACAAAGTGTTAATGCACTATTTAAAAAGTATGCAACAGGAAAATATGTTTTAGTAATTCAAAATAAAAGTTTAATTAAAGAGATGGATAAAAAATTTGAAATACTAGACATTGTAAGAGAAATTAATGTGGAAAATAAACTGGCAGTTACTCTTAGTATGGGTATAGGTAAGGGTGGCTTAACACCTATCGAAAATTATAATTTAGCTGTTTCTGCAAAAGAATTAGCCTTAGGAAGAGGTGGAGATCAAGCTGTTGTAAAAAATGGTGATAAATTATCATTTTATGGGGGAAATACAAAGGAAATCGAGAAAAGGACTAAGGTTCGTGCTAGAATGATAGCACAATCTTTAGTAGAATTGATTAAAGAGAGCAGTAATGTAATTATAATGGGACATAAAAATCCTGATATTGATTGCTTTGGAGGAGCCATTGGAATACATAGTGCGGCAAAGCAATTGGATATTGAAAGTTATATTATAATAGATGGTTTAAATAGTGGAGTTAAAAATGTTTATCCAAAGTTTAATTTAGAAAAAGGCTATAAAGATGCTTTTATAAATAGTGAAGATTGCCATGATTTAATAAATGAAAATACTCTTTTAATAATTGTAGATGTTAACAGTAAAAGTTATGTGCAAAATGCTGAAATTATTGATGAGATAAAAAGAGTTGTAGTTATAGATCATCATAGAAAAGCAGCAAATTCCATAGAGGATTCAATTATTAATTATATTGAGCCATATGCATCCTCTACTTCTGAGCTGGTGACAGAGATACTTCAATATATGATTAAGGATTATAAGATGAAACCTATAGAGGCAGAAACGCTGCTTGCAGGAATATGTGTTGATACAAAAAACTTTTATTTTAAAACTGGAGTTAGAACTTTTGAGGCGGCAGCTTATTTAAGGAAACAAGGAGCAGATACTATAGATGTTAAAAAGCTTTTTTCTAGTGATTTAGAAAGCTATATTAAAAAAGCGGAAATAATTAGGTCAGCAGAAGTAGTGGAAAATATAGCAATAGCAGTATGCCCAAGTGAAATAGATGACAATATAATAGCTGCTCAGGCAGCAGATGAATTATTAAATATAACAGGAATAATGGCATCATTTGTACTTGTGAAAATTGAAAATGAAGTATTAATTAGCGGAAGATCTTTTGGAGATATTAATGTACAGCTAATACTTGAAGCTTTAGGTGGAGGTGGACATTTAACTATGGCAGGAGCTAAAGTTGAAATCACAGAAGATTTAATAGATAATAGTAATGAGGAACATGCAATTGAAGAAGTTATAAAAAAATTAAAGAAATCAATTGAGAAATATTTAAGGGAAGGTGAAAAATAATGAAAGTAATATTGTTAAGTGATATAAAAGGAGTAGGTAAAAAAGGAGAGGTAATAAATGCATCAGATGGGTATGCAAGAAATTTTCTATTTCCTAAGAAACTTGCCGAAGAAGCAAACAATGCAAATTTGCATATATTAAATCAAAAAAATGAAGCTATAAGAAGAAAAAAATTAGAGGAAACAGAAGAGGCACAAAAGCTTGCAGAGCAGCTTAAGGGAAAGCAAGTTAAAATAATGGCTAAAGCAGGTGATGGTGGAAGGCTGTTTGGTGCAATTACTAGTAAAGACATTAAAGAACAATTAAAAAAGCAATACAATGTGGATATCGATAAGAAAAAAATTGCAACGGATACTATTAAACAACTTGGAAACTACGAAGTTGAAATTAAGATATACCCAGAGGTTTCCACAAAGATTAATGTTTTCATAGTGGAACAATAGAAAGGAGAAACGCTTTGAAATTACAAAGGGATTCAGAAGCTAAAAGCAGTAGGAATGAAATTATACCTTTAGATATGCAGCTTGATGTATTATTGCAAACTATTGAAAATGTATTAGGTGAAGGTGTAGTTAAAGCCAGAATAATTAAATATAAGCTTCAAAAATCAATAAATAGCAATGATATTAACAAAAAACTTTATGCTATAAATAAAATTGTTTCTGAAGGAAAAGGTATAAATGTAGTTCCTACAGAAGAAAATTTTGATGAAATTTTTGATAAAACATCTGAATTAATAGTTGAAGTTATAGCAAAAACATATATTGAAAACAAACTTCAAAATGAAGTTGAAGAAGCACTTTTAGAAAAACAAGAAAAATATGTTGAAGAAGTAAAGCTTGGAATTATTAAAAAAAGAAAAGGTGCTGAGAATGGTAAAACTAAAAAAAGGTTAGAGCAGCTTATTGAACTTGATAAGTTTAAGCTTAATAAAAGTATTCAAGCACTTTTAAGACCTGAAGCATTCTCAGAAATAGTAGGACAAGAAATAGCAATAAAGGCTATTTTGTCAAAAATTGCATCACCCTTTCCTCAACATATAATTTTATATGGACCACCAGGAGTAGGTAAAACTACTGCTGCTAGAATAGCTCTTGAGGAAGCTAAAAAGTTAAGGCATACACCATTTTCTAAAAAGTCAAAATTTGTAGAAGTTGACGGTACAACTTTAAGGTGGGATCCTAGAGAAATAACCAATCCACTTTTAGGTTCAGTGCATGACCCAATATATCAAGGCAGTAAAAAAGAATTGTCAGAATTTGGAGTACCAGAACCAAAGACAGGGCTTGTAACAGAAGCACATGGGGGTATACTTTTTATTGATGAAATAGGTGAACTTGATAATATTCTTCAAAATAAGCTTTTAAAGGTTTTAGAAGACAAAAGAGTAGAATTTTCGTCCGCATATTATGACCCTGACGATGAAAATGTGCCTAAATATATTAAATATATTTTTGAAAATGGAGCACCTGCAGATTTTATTTTAATAGGTGCGACTACACGGGAGCCTAGCGAAATTAACCCTGCACTAAGATCACGCTGTACAGAAGTATATTTTCAGCCACTAACTGCAAAAGATGTACAAAAAATTGTAGTTAATGCTGCTAGTAAACTCAATGTTGAACTTGAAGATGGCATACCAGAATATATTAGCAGATTTACCATAGAGGGAAGACGTGCAGTTAATATATTAGCAGACGTATATGGATATGTTCTTTATAATAGCAAGGCTGACCCTAAAGAAAAGGCTAAAATAAAAATGTCAGATGTTGAAGAAGTTTTAGCTATAAATAGATTAAAACCATATGAGACTATTGAAAATGAAAGCAGTATGGAAGTTGGTCACGTATATGGTCTTGGAGTTAGTGGATATCTTGGTTCTACCATTGAAATTGAGGCTGCAGTTTTTGAAGCAAAGGAAAAGGGGCATGGAACTGTAAGATTTAACGATACTGCTGGTAGTATGGCAAAAGATTCTGTATTTAATGCGGCTTCAGTAATTAGAAAAATTACTGATAAAGACATTAAAGACTATGACATCCATGTAAACTTTGTAGGAGGAGGCAAGATTGATGGGCCTTCAGCTGGAGCAGCTATTACTGTATGTATTATTAGTTCACTTTTAAATAAGCCAGTTAGACAGGATGTAGCTATTACAGGCGAAATTTCACTTAGGGGAAAAGTAAGACCTGTAGGTGGAATTTTTGAGAAAGTATATGGAGCTAGAAGAAAAGGAATAAAACTTGTATTAGTTCCAGAAGAAAATATTAAAGAAGTACCTAAAGATTTGAATGATATTAAAGTTAATTCGGTTAATAATATAGAAGAACTAATGGATATAGTATTTACTAATTAGAATATAGGAGAGATAGAAAATGGAAGCACCTCTTAAACTTTTACCTCAAAATATTGAAGCAGAGCAGTCGGTTCTAGGTTCAATGATTATAGATAAAACATCGATTGCAGAGGCAGCTGAAGTTTTGAGAAGCGAAGATTTTTATAGAGAAAATCATAAGCTAATATTTTCTTCAATTATCGGGTTATATCAAAAAGACATTCCTGTTGACATGATAACTATTATCGAACATTTAAGGTCCAATGAAAGGTTAGAGGCAGTTGGTGGGATAACTTATATTACTGAGCTTTGCAACTCTGTACCTTCCACTGCAAACCTTCAGACATATATAAATATTGTAAAAGATAAAGCTGTACTTAGAAGACTTATAAAGTCTTCACACGAAATAATATTATTTCGTG
>JAJXYA010000211.1 GCA_021780795.1 Bacillota bacterium
TTGTAATTTAGTTATAAATTCATTAAAGCCACTAACAGAAGAGGGCTATTTAGATGGGAACCATAGAAAAGTTACCATAGTTCCATTGGTTGATGAGAATGGACAAATAACTGCTATAGCTGGTATATATGCAAACTTAGATATTATAAATGAGAAAGATAAAATTATAGAAGAACGAGAAAATATATTAAAGGTAGTAATGGAAACATTACCAGGGATGGTATTTTATAAAGATAAATATGGGAAATATGTTTATGTAAATAAGGAATTCGATAAGTTTTATAATAGAAACGGTTTAAATAAGGTAGTAGGCAAAACAAATTTTGAGATACATCCTTCAGAAGAATTAGCAATTAAGTATACAAAAGAAGATAATAAGGTTATACAAAAGAAGAAAAGTATAAAGGCTGAAACAATACTTCAGTCAGATGACGGAAAGGAAATATATACTGAAGCTGTAAAAGTACCTGTATTAGATAAGAATAATGAAGTTGTTGGAGTAGTTGGATTAATTTTAGATGTTACTGAAAATAAGAAAGCGGAAGAAAAATTAAAGCACATAAGTTTTACGGATATTTTAACTGGTTTATATAATAGAACATATTTTGAAGAAAAGGCAAAGGAATTTTTGTCAAAAGAATATCTTCCAGTAGGCGTGATAATGGGAGATGCAAATGGTTTGAAATTAGTAAATGATACCTTGGGTCATAGTCAAGGTGATGAGTTATTAAAGCTTATAGCTAATGTGCTTAGAGATGTCTGTAATGAGGGACAGTTAATATTTAGGACAGGTGGAGATGAATTTGTAATTCTAATTCCCAATAGTACTGACTATGAATGCGAAAATATTATAAAAAATATATTTAAACAGTGTAAGAGTTATAAGCATGACTTAATTGATGTAAGTATATCTTTGGGTACATCCCTAACTAATAGCTTAGATAAGAGTATATATGATGCGCTGCAAGAAGCAGAGGACAAGGTGTATAGGCAAAAACTACTACAAAAAAATAGTTTTAACAGTTCAATGATGTATTCGTTGCAAACAGGACTTCAAACTAAGAGTTTAGAAACAGAAGAACATACAGAAAGAGTTTTGGAACATTCTTTGGTTATTGCGGAAGGATTATCACTTCCAGTGTCTGTAATGGATGAGCTTACAATAGTTGCCAGGCTCCATGATATAGGTAAAATAGCAATAAGTGAAGAAATATTACTCAAAGCAGGAAATTTAACAGATGATGAATTTGAAGTAGTTAAAACCCATACAGAAAAGGGATATAGAATTATAAAAGCATCTAATCAATTAGATAATGTTGCTAAAGGTGTATTGGCACATCATGAAAGATGGGATGGAAATGGATATCCTCTTAAATTAAAAGGAGAAAGTATACCATTAATATCTAGAATTGTTAGTATTGCAGATGCCTATGATGCTATGACTAATGATTCTTTTTATAAAAAGGCATTGAGCAAAAAAGATGCTATTGAAGAATTACAAAGGTGTGCAGGAAAGCAATTTGATCCTGATATAGTTACAATATTTATAGAACATTTAAAACACTCAATTAGCTACGGACAACAATGACAACTTAAAAAGGTTCATATATAGTGAATAGGTAAGGTGTGAGATTAAATAAGAGAAATTAATTTCATACCTTTTAATTATTTAGATTTAAACTATTGACAAAATAAATTATTAGCATATACTAGTAGTAATAACACCCCCACAAGGGGAGGGGAGGAAAACTATGAGTGAAGAAAGAAAAAAAGCTGTCCAATCATTGAAGACTGCAAAGGGACAAATTGAAGGAATAATAAGGATGATTGAAGATGATAGATATTGTATAGATGTAGCAAATCAATTACTAGCAGTACAATCTTTAATAAAAAAAGCAGATTTAATGATTTTGCAAGGACATTTACGTCACTGTGTTAAGGAAGCTTGTCTTAATAATAACCCAGATGAAAAAATAGAAGAGCTTAATAAGGTTTTAGAAAAATTACTTTCTAAATAATATTTTAATGTATAGTTTATCGGTACATCGTCAATTGTATAAGTAAAGAGGTGAAATTGAATTATGAATAAAAAAGCATTTAAAATTGAAGGAATGACGTGTTCTGCATGTGCAAATAGGGTTGAGCGGTTTGTTGGCAAATTAGAGGGTGTAGATAATGCAAATGTTAATTTTGCCACAGAAACTCTAAGTGTTGAATTTGATGAAGAAAAATTAAACAATGAAAATATTGAATCAACAGTAGTAAAAGCGGGTTATAGTGTTAAGAAGAATATAAAGACTTATACTTTTAAGGTTGAAGGAATGACATGTTCTGCATGTGCTAACAGGGTTGAGAGAGTTACTAAGAAGCTGGGTGGAGTTGAAAGCTCTGTTGTTAATTTTGCAACTGAAAAGCTTACTGTAAATATAGATGAAGATGAAATTGGTTATGGTGAAATTAAAACTGCTGTAGATAAAGCAGGATACAAATTAGTTAAGGAAGAAGAAAGAGCAGAAGGAAAGAAAAAGTTAGAGGCAAGTAAAGTATTATTGATTAGATTTATAGTATCTCTAGTTTTTACAGGTCCACTTTTAATAATAACTATGGGACATATGCTAGGAATGCCACTTCCACATATAATTGATTCTATGATGAATCCATTAAATTTTGCAATTGTTCAAGTAATATTAACATTGCCTGTAATGATAATGGGATACAAGTTTTATACTATTGGTATTAAAAATTTGTTTAAATTTAGCCCTAACATGGATTCTTTGATTGCTATAAGTACATTGGCAGCATTTATATATGGTCTGTTTGGTATTTATAAGATAAATATTGGAGATACAGAATATGCTATGCATTTGTATTTTGAATCAGCAGCAGTTATTTTAACTTTAATAACACTTGGAAAGTATTTAGAAGCAGTTTCGAAAGGTAAGACATCACAAGCGATTAAAGCTTTAATGGGGCTTGTACCTAAAACAGCAACAATTATGCGTGATGGTAAGGAAGTAGTTGTTTCAGCTCAAGAAGTAATTGTTGGAGATGTAATTTTAGTTAAACCAGGGGAAAAGTTATCCGTAGATGGAGAAGTTATTGAGGGAAGCACAGCAATTGATGAATCAATGCTCACTGGTGAAAGCATTCCTGTGGAAAAGAGTATAGGAAGTAATGTAATAGGAGCAAGTATTAATAAAACAGGATTTATTAAGTACAAAGCTACAAAGGTTGGAAAAGATACTGCACTTGCTCAAATTGTTAAGTTAGTTGAAGAGGCACAAGGTTCAAAGGCACCAATAGCAAAACTTGCAGATGTTATATCAGCTTATTTTGTTCCTACAGTAATTATATTGGCAATAATATCAGCTATAGGTTGGTTAATAGCCGGAGAAACTCCTGTGTTTGCACTAACAATATTTATTGCAGTTTTAGTAATAGCTTGTCCGTGCGCACTAGGTCTTGCAACTCCAACCGCAATAATGGTTGGAACAGGTAAAGGTGCGGAAAATGGTGTATTGATAAAAGGCGGTGAAGCCTTAGAAACAACACATAAGATAAAAACTATTGTATTTGATAAAACAGGTACGATAACAGAAGGGAAACCTGTTGTTACAGATATTATAACTAATGGAATTTCAGAAAATGAAATATTGGCTTTGGCAGCAAGTGCTGAAAAAGGATCGGAGCACCCATTAGGTGAAGCCATAGTAAGAGGAGCAGAAGAAAAAAATCTAAAACTTAAATCAATAGAAGAATTTAATGCAATTCCAGGGCATGGAATAGAAGTTAAAATAGATGGTAAAACTATTTTAGTCGGAAATAAAAAATTAATAGATGAAAAGAATATAGATATAGATATTCTAACTAAAGATTGTGATACATTAGCAAGTGAAGGTAAGACACCTATGTACATTGCAATTGATGGAATTCTAAGGGGTATAGTAGCTGTTGCAGATACGGTTAAACCAAGTAGTAAAAGTGCAATAGAAGCTCTTCATAAAATGGGTATAAAGGTTGCTATGATTACTGGTGATAATAAGAAAACTGCAGATGCTATAGCTGTGCAAGTAGGAATTGATATAGTTCTAGCAGAAGTTTTACCAGAAGATAAAGCAAATGAAGTGAAAAAGCTTCAAGGAGAAAATAAAAAAGTAGCTATGGTTGGAGACGGAATAAACGATGCGCCGGCACTCGCACAAGCTGATGTTGGAATTGCAATAGGATCAGGTACTGATGTTGCAATTGAATCTGCAGATATAGTTAGA
>JAJXYA010000325.1 GCA_021780795.1 Bacillota bacterium
AAATTACTGTTTCAACTGTTGCACTGTCAACCTTGTCTGAATCTAAATAAATATCTATGTTTTGACCTAAATACGTCTGTGTTGCTATAGCAAATTTTTTGGCACCAGCACTATTTAAAGTTAATAATACATCTGGCTTACCAGTATCTGGATTAGTAGATGGGACAGCAGTTTTTACGTCTGTACCTGTTAAAATAGTTTCTCCATTTGGTCCAACAAATTTTAATTGACCTGTTTTACCTATCTTTTGGTCAACTACACTTGGGTCGTAAACTCCTGGAACCTCAACAGTGATTTTATCTGCTCCCTCTTGTCTAACTTCTGTTTCACTTACACCCATCTTATTAACTCTTATATTAAGAAGGTTTATCGTTCTATTCATTACATCTTTAGTAACAGTTGCCCCTTGAATTTGATAAACAACAGAACATCCGCCTTGAAGGTCTAGACCTCTGTTTATAGCTTCACCAAAGGACTTAATTTCGTAGGAACTGCCTAGTTTCAATCCAAAAGCACCTATATATGCCATTGAACCAATAATCAAAATACTTAGTACAAACCAGACAGCACTTAATTTCTTCTTCATAATTATCCTCTCCTGTAGACCAATTAGTTCCATATAATTATAAACTATTAATAATTCAATAGTCAATATTAGACATTTGCACTAAATTTATACCATTGTATTTGCCTTTAAAGCTATTGCACATTCAATTCTCTTTTTCTGCATTTTACAACCAAGCTCGTAAGGTACATGGATATCGTTATTAAAGTTGAAGTTATTTGCCTGGCAACCTCCGCTACAATAAAATCTTGCCCAACAATCCTTGCATTTTGGTTTATTATAAATATGGGCTTCTTTAAAGTTCATTGAAATTTCTTCATCTAGTTTATCTTCAAAAATATCACCTAATTTGAAATCTAAATTTCCAACAAACTGATGGCATGGATATACATCGCCCTCAGGAGTTATAGCTACATACTCATGACCTGCACCACAGCCAGCTATTCTCTTATACACACAAGGGCCTCCTTGAAGGTTTATGTTAAAATGATAAAACTTAAATTCATTACCTTCTTTATGCCTTTCAAGCATATATTGATATAACTTATCGTACTGCTGAAATATTACTGGCAAATCTTCTTCTCTAAGAGAAAGTTCGTCCCCTTCTGGTAAAACTACTGGCTCTATAGAAATTTCCTTAAAGCCTAATTCTGCCATATGCTTAACATCTTCATAAAAATCGGTATTATTTCTTGTAAAGGTTCCTCTTACGTAATACTGCTTTGATTCGCCTCTCATCTCTGCCATCTTTTTATATTTAGGAACTATATTTTCGTAAATTCCAGAGCCATCTGCCCTTAATCTTACACTGTCATTTACTTCTTTTCTTCCATCTATGCTAAGTACTATATTTCCCATATTCTTATCTATATATTCCATAATTTCATCATTAAGTAATGTTCCATTAGTAGTCATAGTAAATCGAATATTTTTTCCATATTTTTTTTCTTCACTTCTGCCATATTCAACTATTTCTTTTATGGTATCAAATACTAAAAGTGGTTCTCCTCCAAAAAAATCTATTTCTATATTTTTTCTTGGACCTGAATGCTTTATAACAAAATCTATTGCTTTTTTACCAACTTCAGCAGACATAAGCTGTCTTTTGCCTTTATATTCGCCTTCTTCTGCAAAACAATATTTACATTTTAAATTGCAATCGTGAGCAATATTTAAACAAAGTGCCTTAATATATGATTTCCCTTTAGTTGAATTAATTGCTATATCTTCATATAAATCTTTTGAATAAAGGACACCTTCTTCTATAAGACAATTTATTTCATCCAAAGCTTCTAATATATCTTCTTTTTCATATTTTCCTGAATATTGCTCTACTAAAAGTTCTTTTTCTAAATTTCCATCTTCATTAAGTAAATCGTATACTAACTCGTCTATTAAATGAACTGAACCAGTATTAATATCTATAACAAAAAAATCATCATTTTGTATGAATTTATGTATTAATGACAAAATATTTTTCCTCCCTAAAAATTTAAAGCAGTAACAAAAGCTACTGCTTTAATAAATTAATTTTCACAAGCTAAATTTGCAACTGTGCAAGAAGTTTTACATGCAGATTGACAAGAATTTGCACATTCCTTGCATCCTGGTTTCTTTAAACTTTCTTTTATGTTTGCTTTGTTAATACTTTTAATATGTTTCATAATAATTCCTCCAAAAAGACTTTTAAAAATATTATAGCATATGTCTTTTATTAAATAAAGACTTAACTACACATTTATTCCTAACATGCCAGATAAAATACCTACAATTATACACAAGGCAAATCTTATTAAATCTTTAGCTGTAAGTGCTGCTTCTCGGCTCTGACTTAATATTGCTACTAAGTATAATATAATAAAATAAATTACTGCAACTAACATTCCATTAAGCCAACCCTTTTTCCCTGTCTTACTTGATGCATACACAGCTCCTAAAACGACACTCAAAAGTGTTGTAACAATGATAATTATTGAAGTAATATATTCAGTAACCTCTATAAAATGAGCTATCACCGCATAAACGATTAAAATCGCAAGGGTTAGGAAAAAACCCCTAAGCACTCCTTCAAATACGCTAACATAAATAGCTTTGTGACCCTCCATAAAAACACCTCCTATCTAATATTATCTATGTAGATAGAAGGTCATTTATTACAATTAGTCTTGATTAATTTTGGCTGCAATTGAAGACTTCTTAAATTTTAATTTGATTTTATCTGGACCTGTTTGTATTGTTACATATTCATCATCCATATGTATTAGCTTTCCAACCATACCACCTATTGTTTCTACATTGTCATTAACCTTTAAAGAACCTAACATTTCACTGTATTTCTTTTTCCTTCTTCTATCTGGTACAAAAATTATAGCTATAAATACTACAAAAATTATTGCCATATATATAAACGATATAACTGTTGAATTCATATTTTCCCTCCTCTCTATAAATTATTTAAATCAAAAGCTTTATGCCTTGTTATTCCAAAGCTTTAGCTTATCATCCTTAAATTCCTTAAAATAATCTCCATCTATTGCTGACCTTATATCTTGCATTAGACTATTATAAAAATACAAATTGTGAAGTACACATAACCTCATCGCAAGCATTTCCTTTGCTTTAAATAAATGTCTAATATATGCTCTAGAGTAATTTTTGCAGGTAGGGCACTGGCAATCCTTATCTATTGGACTATCATCCAATTCAAATTTAGCATTTAACAAATTTATTTTACCGCTATTGGTAAACACATGACCATGCCTTCCATTTCTAGCAGGAAGCACGCAATCAAAAAAGTCTACTCCTCTATCAACAGCTTCTAATATGTTGCTTGGGAGTCCTACACCCATTAAATAAATGGGCTTATCTTCTGGCAAATACGGAACTACTGCATCGATTACTCTATACATTTCCTCATGAGTTTCACCAACAGCAAGGCCACCAATAGCATAGCCATCTAAATTAAATTTTGATATAGTTTTAGCATGCTCTATTCTTATATCATCATAGGTGCCACCCTGATTTATACCAAATAAAAGTTGTTTTTTATTTACCGTATTTTCCTCATTGTTTAACCTATCTAATTCTATTTTGCACCTTTCTAGCCATCTAGTAGTTCTAGCAACAGAATTTAAAACATATTCTCTAGTTGACGGATTTGGAATACATTCATCAAAAGCCATCGCTATGGTAGATCCGAGATTACTTTGAATCTGCATACTTTCTTCTGGCCCCATAAAAATTCTTTTACCATCGATATGAGAATTAAAATATACTCCCTCTTCTTTTATTTTTCTTATGCCCGCTAAGGAAAAAACTTGAAAACCTCCTGAATCGGTAAGTATGGGTCTATCCCAATTCATAAATTTATGCAACCCACCTAATTTTTTTATAACCTGATCACCTGGTCTTAGTGCCAAGTGATAGGTGTTAGAAAGTTCAACCTGACAACCAATTTCTTTTAAATCCATAGATGAAACAGCACCTTTAATGGCAGCTAAAGTTCCTACATTCATAAACACAGGAGTTTCAATAACACCATGCACAGTTTTAAGCTGTCCTCTTCTCGCTTTTCCTGATTTTTTAATAAGTTTATACATTTATTTTCTCCTTCTGCATTATCTTATAAACATAGCATCTCCAAAACTAAAAAATCTATATTGTTCTTTAACTGCAATTTCGTATGCTTCCATAACAATA
>JAJXYA010000277.1 GCA_021780795.1 Bacillota bacterium
TTCATGTCTGAAGCTCATAAAAATATGGTTGTTGTTAGAGATATACCAATTCATAGTTATTGTGAACATCATTTAGCACTTATGTACAATATGAAAGTTACAGTTGTATATATACCAAAGGAAAAAATAATAGGACTTAGTAAAATTTCAAGAATAGCAGATATGGTAGGAAGAAGACTTCAACTTCAAGAGAGAATTGGTAGTGATATTGCAGAAATAGTTTCTATGGTTAGTGGAAGTAGTGATGTTGGTGTTCTTATTACTGGAGAACATGGATGCATGACGTCAAGAGGTATAAAAAAACCTGGAACACTTACGACAACAACCACTTTTTCTGGAGAATTTCAAGAAAATGATATGTTAAGACAAGAAGCTTTACTAATCATGAAGTAATTAATTCAATTAAGAATAAAAGAATTATTGGAGGGTTTATATATGAATAAAAAAGCAGTAGTAGTATTTAGTGGTGGTCAGGATTCCACTACATGTTTATTTTGGGCACTTAAAGAATTTGATGAGGTTATAGCAGTTACATTTAATTATAATCAAAAACATAGACAAGAAATAGACTGTGCGACTGATATAGCTAAGGAATTAGGTGTAGAACACCATATATTAGATATGGCCTTACTTAATCAATTAGCACCTAATGCACTTACAAGAGATGATATAGAAATTGAAGTGGGAGAAAACGGAGCACCTCCATCAACATTTGTAGAGGGAAGAAACATGTTGTTTTTAACTTTTGCAGGAGTACTAGCTAAAGTTAAAGGTGCAAAACATATTGTAACAGGAGTATGTGAAACAGATTTCAGTGGATACCCTGATTGTAGAGACATATTTATAAAATCTCTTAATGTTACTTTAAACCTAGCTATGGATTACGACTTTGTAGTTCACACTCCATTAATGTGGATAGATAAAGCACAAACATGGGAAATGGCAGATAACTTTGGAAAATTAGATTATGTAAGAGAAAAGACTTTAACTTGTTATAATGGAATAATTGGAGATGGTTGTGGCGAATGTCCTGCTTGTAAACTTAGAAAAAGAGGACTTGATAATTATCTATTAACCAAGTAATTATAATTTTTAATTTTCAATTATCAATGGTCAATTTTCAATGAAGGAAAGATTTGAAGTAGTATTACTAAGACCTAAAAAGATTCTACCATTGATTGAGCATTGACAATTGAGAATTGAGAAAAAATTTGTATATTTTATTTTAAAGGAGAAAAACAATGAGCGAAAGTGGAAGAAAATCAAAAGAACTTGAAGGAATTACATTACTTGGAAATCAAGGAACGAAGTATGATTATGGATATACTCCTGACGTATTAGAAGTTTTTGATAATAAGCATCCTGATAATGATTATTTTGTTAAATTTAACTGTCCAGAATTCACTAGTCTTTGTCCAATTACAGGTCAACCTGACTTTGCTACAATTTATATAAGTTATATTCCAAATATAAAAATGGTAGAGAGCAAATCTTTAAAGTTATATTTATTTAGCTTTAGAAATCATGGGGATTTCCATGAAGATTGTATGAATATAATAATGAAAGATTTAATAAAACTTATGGATCCAAAATATATAGAAGTATGGGGAAAGTTCACCCCAAGAGGTGGAATAAGCATAGATCCATATTGTAACTATGGAATGAAGAACTCAAAGTTCGACGAAATGGCAAATTACAGAATGATGAATCACGATATGTATCCAGAAAAAGTAGATAATAGATAATTAAAAAAACTGTTAACTGTTAACTGTTAACTGAACTAAGGGAGCTGATTTGAAAAGTTGAGTAAAGTTATTGTTATAGGAGCAGGTCCAGCAGGTATGATGGCCGCTCTTCAAGCTGCAAAAAAACATGAGGTAATATTATTAGATGGTAATGAAAGAATAGGAAAAAAACTTTTTATTACTGGTAAAGGAAGATGTAATGTTACTAATTCAAAAGACATATCTGAATTCTTTGAGTATATACCAGGTAATCCTCACTTTCTATACAGTTCACTATATAGTTTTACTAATAATGATACTATGAATTTTTTTGAAAGTGAAGGAATTAAACTAAAGGTTGAAAGGGGAGATAGAGTTTTTCCTGAATCTGATAAATCTTCAGATATAATACGAGGTTTATCAAATGCCCTAAGTAGAACTAAAGTAAAAATAAGATTGAATTCTAAAGTTACCGATATTAAATTTAAAGATAAAAAAATAACAGCTCTTGAAATAAATAAGGATGAAATCCTAAGTGGTGATTATTTTATTATAGCAACTGGTGGAGCAACATATCCGCTTACTGGTTCAAGAGGCGAAGGTCAAAAGTTTGCAAATATGTTAGGTCATAATATAATCCCTTTAACTCCAGCACTTGTACCAATAGAAGTTACAGATGCAAAAACAAAAGAGCTTATGGGCTTATCTTTAAAAAATGTAGAAGTTATAATTAAGGAAAATAATAAAGCAATAGTTTATAAGAATTTTGGAGAAATGTTATTTACTCATTTTGGAGTTTCAGGACCACTTATATTAAGCGGGAGTAGGTTTATAAAAAAGGGTAAAAACTATAGATTGCATATAGATTTAAAACCTGCATTAAATTTAGGAGAATTAGATAAGCGAATTCAAAAAGATTTTAGCAAGTACTTAAATAAAGACTTTAAAAATTCTTTAGATGAGTTATTACCACAAAAGTTAATTCCAATGATTATTGAGATGTCGGAAATTTCAGAAACTAAAAAGGTAAATGAGATAACAAAAGAAGAAAGAAAAACTTTAGTTAACTTAATTAAAAGTTTAACCTTTGATATTAAGGGCTTAAGGCCAATAGATGAAGGCATTGTGACAGCGGGTGGAGTAGATATAAAAGAAATTGATCCTTCTACCATGAAGTCAAGAATAATAAATAATCTTTCATTTGCAGGAGAGGTAATGGACGTTGATGCCTTTACAGGAGGCTATAATGTACAAATTGCATTTTCAACAGGATTTATAGCTGGAAGCAATATTTAATAAAGCGCATGAACGAAAAGACTATTTAATAATTGTGCCCTTGTTTGAATTCATAAAAAATTATATAATTTTAATATAAGCCATAAGTTTATGGGGCTAAGAAATGAGGAGAAAATTTTGAGGATTTCAGTAGCAATAGATGGACCTGCAGGAGCAGGTAAAAGCACTATAGCAAAGTTAGTTGGAGAAAAATATGGCCTTATGTACATAAATACAGGGGCAATGTATAGAGCAGTAGCGCTTCAAGCTACAGAAAATAATTTATCGCCAGAAAAAATTAATGAGATTTGTGATCTAATATGTCATATGGAAATGCATTTCGAAAATGATGATTTAATTTTAAATGGTGAAAATATTCAAGAAAAAATAACGATGCCTAATATAAGCAGTATTGTATCTGGTTATGCGAGTATTCCTGAAGTTAGATCTATACTTGTAAAACTTCAAAGAGATATGTCGAGTAAGTTTGATGTGATTATGGATGGTAGAGATATCGGAACTGTTGTTCTCAAAGATGCAAAATTCAAATTTTTCTTAACAGCTAGTCCAGAAGAAAGAGCTAAAAGAAGGTTTAAAGAATTGCAAGAAAGAAATTTAGAATGCTCATATGATCAAATATTAAAAGATATCATAGATAGAGACTACAAAGATACTCATAGAGCTACAGATCCACTAAGAAAGGCAGATGACGCCATTGAAATCGATACTACTTCTTTAGATATTAATGGAGTGGTAAATAAAATTAATGAGCATATAGAAAAATTTAAATAAGGCATACTTACTTGTTACTTTTTGAATATGTTTAGCAAGGAGACAAAAATGAGTGAAGTTATTTTAGCAAAAAATGCAGGGTTTTGTTTTGGAGTTCAAAGAGCTGTGAACGAAGCTCTTAAAATTCAAAAAGAGCATAATGCAAAAATTTATACTTTAGGACCTTTAATTCATAATAATGATGTCGTGAAATTTTTAGAAGAAAACAATATATTTTCTATAGAATTAAAAAATATAGATATATTAAATAAGGGTGACGTAATAGTTATACGATCTCATGGCGTTTCAGAAGAAGTTTTAAATACACTTGAAAAGAAGCAATTAACAGTTTTAAATGCAACGTGTCCTTTTGTAACTAATATTCAAAAGAAGGTTAAGAAATATTCAAAAGAAGGTTATCATATAATAATATTAGGAGATGAAACTCATCCAGAGGTTAGAGGAATTAATGGATGGTGTGAAGATAAG